>JANPMZ010000352.1:0-5883 GCA_031427195.1 Nitrospirota bacterium | reverse complement strand
TGTGTCTGATGTATTGCCTCTGTCTGTGTTACCTGCCGCAGTTTTGCAAACCCGGTGCAAACCGATTCCTTGTTGCTCACTTCAGACAGCAATATCATGAACGGAAATGTTCAGAGTGTTGCAACTTTTGCTACCACTGTCAATGCTACACAAGATGGAGTGGTTTCAACGCTTGCTGCACGCTATCTTTTACCTCATGAAAAGGTTAGAAAGCTCAGCAAAGCGCCCACTCATCTTGATGTGCTAAGCATTGTCGATGAGCTTCGTAATACGGGTTGTCCATATACGTTTCGCGACGTGGTACCCTTAGACGTTGAGCAATCTCTTGTAACACTCCTGCAAAGGCAGTATTGCAATGATAGATCAGCTCGCGACGATTGCGAAAGCTGGAAGTCATGGACTACCGAGAGATTCTGCAAAGAACTACTCAAGGCAGTACCTGATGAGTCCATCGACACACCATTGGGCGAAGCCTCATTCCTTGAGCAAGTCTCGTCTTTTAACTTCAGATTTGATCTGAATAACATCGACGTTGATGATCTCAATGACAAGGCCCTTGGGACTTTGATAGCAAATTTCCCCAGCACTACTGCTGAAGAGCAATTAAAAGCTGTTAAGATCATGGAGCGTCAGCTGCCAACCCACCCTATCAACTGGCAACTCATCTTATACCGAGCCGGTTACGAGGGAAGAGCGGGCCACCAGGGCAAAGGGGAAGATCCTTACCAGCTTCACGGACAAGCAGCGGGCCTTCCTCGATTTTGTTTTGTCGCAGTATGTGAAAGAGGGCGTGGAAGAGTTGGATCAGGAGAAACTGTCGCCGCTGCTGAAGCTGAAATACCACACTCTTCCGGATGCGACGAAGGTCCTGGGTACGACCGAGCAGATCAGGGGGGTGTTTGTGGGCTTTCAACGGTACTTGTATGAGCAGAGCCCCGCTGCCTGATGCGCTGCCCATATATAACCTTGATTGATGGAGTTTATCTTAGTTTGACTATACCGGATTGATTTTCTTGACATCCTCTCGCTGTTCGATTATCATAAAAATATGACTACGAAGAACGCGAATTCAACATTTAATCAATTTATGGGCTTGGCGCAGCAGGACATGAGCTTTGCCATGGTCCAGTCGGCGAAGACTGTTGGAAAAGGCATGGCCTGGCTTGTCGCGGCTCCGTTTTTCTTCGTTGCCTACGCAATCCTTGCCCAGTTCGTGCCGTTCATATTCAAGAAGCATCTAAGCGTTATTTTGCCCGCCCTCCCGTATCTCAAAGACAGAAAGTCTATCTCCATGTTGCGTGACATATTTTCCCTTTATTATTACGCCATGAAGGGCTATCGCCCGGTCAGCCTCTTCAAAGGAAAAATCGATGCGATCATCTATGAACTGGATGAGCAGCTCGACTCCATTTCTTTCGCACTCGAAAACGAGACATTTCTTGCAGGAGAAGTAAGTAAAGTTGAGTCCGCCGCTAAATGAAGCCCGCCCTTGTTGAGCGTCCAGAATTTCAGGACGAAGTCAAGCATCTCAGCCGCAAATACCGCCACATCGAAAACGACCTGCAGGACTTTTACAAGGAATTCCTATCTGCGCCTCTGGTCCGCGCTTTTGCCATCCCTGGTTTTGAACGTAAACTGTGGAAGGTCAGGATGAAAAGCGCTGATCAGCAGCGCGGCAAGAGTGGTGGGTTTCGGCTGATTTTCTAGTTTGATGAAAATAAGCCGGTTGCATTACCTATGCTCACGCTTTATCCGAAAACAGAGCGCGCAGACATATCGTCTGACGAGCTGCAACGGTTGCTAAAAGATGTCATGAGCAAAGTGCTACAGGAAGGTAATCAATCGAAATATCCGGAATAAGTTACATTGTGGAACAGAAGTATCTTGCAAGATATTGCTGATAAGTATCAGCAGAAATTCTGCGTGATATACACTTTCTCATCAGGTGAGATTGAAACGCCAATGCCTTCCGTGACCCAGTAGGGCATCAGGATATTCTTCCGGTGCCCCGGGCTTTTCATCCAACCGTCAACGGTCGTTTCGGCGATCCGGTCGACGGAGTTCCAATCATAACGCCTGACACCGTTACTGATCGTGACCTTGTCATAGAGATTATTTTGAAAGATATTTTCCCCGCCGGTGTAGTAGACATTCCCCTGGCCTCGAACTTCACACTGATATCCTTCCTGTTTGTATCGATAGGAAAAATCATGTCCATCAGGCGAAACATGGCTGAAATAACCTCTTTGGGCCATGTCACTGCTGTGTTTACGCGCAATGCCGCTCAGGGGCTCATTCCATGCAAGCGGTAAAAGACCGTGCTTTTTCCGTTCTCCATTGATCAGGAAATGAATGCGTTTCTCAAGGTCTGCGGTTCGCACCTCCGGTTTTGATTGTCCGTAACTGGCGGGGAGGACGGGGGAGATGCTTGCGGGTCGAGGTGCATGACACGCTGCAAAACCAGAGCATACCAGCGCCAGCATGAAACTGACTATTCGAGCGAAAGGTCCAATTCTTTTCATAGCCACCACCCTGAACATCTTTTTGACCAGAGAATCGTACCACGGGCCATCCTGCATGACCATGACCGCTTTGATCTTTATACGATAAAAACTGCTTTTTATCAAGCCTGGATAAAATACTGATTGCATTTTTCAGCATCATCGTTTACTATCTGTGCTTATGAACTCACTTATACGCCCTATCATCGCACTGTCTCTCTTTATGAGTCTGTTCGCGTGCGCAGCCCAAAAATCCCCTCAGGTTGCGGCATTGTATAATACACCGGCAGCAGTCTCCCTGATACAGGATGGGTCTGCTTCACCTCAGTCGGCCGAAGCCAGGATCGATGATGCCCATGGAGAGGTACTCGCTGCGGCGCATGAACATAAAACCGCAGTCAGCGCGGACACGACCGATGACGACCTGAGTTTCCTCGATACGGCACTGGAGCTCACCAAAACCGCCCAGGAGTACTGGGAAGACGACGACATGGACCAGGCGATCGAATCTCTTGATCAGGCCTATGCGCTCATTTTAAAGGTCCCTAATAATCAGAATATCACCCAGCAAAAAGAAGACCTCCGGTTCATGATCTCCAAAAGGATCATGGAAATGTATGCTTCCCAACAGACCACGGTCAAGGGGAGCTATAACGCCATCCCCATGGTGCTGAACGATCATGTAAAGCGTGAGCTCCGGTCTTTCCAGACCGTGGAACGCGACTTCTTTCTGGAATCCTATAAGCGCTCCGGTAGATACCGCAACGAGATGGCACGGGCATTGAAAGATGCAGGCCTGCCCGAAGAACTGTCATGGCTGCCGCTCGTCGAAAGCGGGTTTAAGATCAGGGCTTTATCCCGTGCCCGTGCCTTCGGTCTCTGGCAGTTCATCCCCTCCACCGGATACAAGTTTGGCCTCAAAAGAAATGCCTGGATCGACGAGCGGCTCGATCCGGATAAATCCACAACGGCCGCCATTGCCTACTTGAAAGAGCTCCATCGGATGTTCGGCGACTGGTCTACCGTGCTCGCGGCGTATAACTGCGGAGAGGGAAGAGTAGGGCGGGTCATCCGGAGCCAGAAGGTCAATTATCTCGATAATTTCTGGGACTTCTATGAACGGCTGCCGCGCGAGACAGTCCGCTATTTCCCCCGATTCCTCGCCGTATTGACCATCATCAACGACCCCGCGCAGTATGGTTTCTCGCTGCCGGAACTTGACCAGCCCTTGCCCTATGAAACAGTGCAGATCGAGCGGCCGGTGCTCTTCAGCGCCATGGCGCTGAAACTCGGCGTCGAGCCGGGTGTACTCTCCTCGCTGAACCCGGAACTGCGGCAGGATGCAACACCGAATACGAGCTATGCGCTCCGCGTTCCTCCCGGCAAGGGCGAAGCGCTGCTCGCCAGCCTCGACAATATGCCGAAATGGTCACCGCCGCAGGTGGAGTATGTCGTGCATCGCGTGAGACGCGGTGAGACGCTTTCGCTCCTGGCACTCCGCTACCGGACGAGCATGGATAAGATCATGGAAGTGAACAATATCCGGAGTGGGAAACTGCTCAGGATCGGACAACGGATCAAAATCCCGGTAAAAAATTCAGCCTGATCACGAATAATTATTGCCCGACCTGTTGATTTGACCCCTTCACTCCTCACGAATGCGGCCCCTGTAACGGGCTGCATAACATTGCAGTCAAAAAACGATACATTCTCATTCGCTGAATAGCTCCTATTTCTGGTATACTGAAATCTGATAATAATCATTCGACGCCGGCTCAGTTCCGGGATTTTCAGGCTCAGGCTGGTAAGGTACTGCCATTTCAGAATAGGGGGGAGAAATCATGCGAAAAGTCGCACTCTTTTTATGCATAGGTTCATTATTCCTTGCAGTCATAACCTCAGCACAACAGACCGCGTCAACCAGCACCGCCGTTCCTGCAGCGTCCGTCAAAGCACCCGCGTCTGCTGATGCGCCCATCCTTACGCTTACCCGCATGGAAATTTGCTCAACGGTGACGGACCGCACGCCGGTGGGCATTGGAACTAATTACCCGGCAAGTCAGGATAAGGTATATTGTTTTCTGGAATTCGGCGGAGCAACGAGGGAAACCTCGGTGAATGTCGTATGGACGCTCGGCCAAAAGGAGATGGGGAGAGTGAACCTGCCGGTCAGGCGATTTCCCCTGTTCAGGACCTGGGCAAACAAAACAATACTCGGCATGAAGGGCGACTGGAAGGTTGAGGTGTTGGATGACAAGGGCGTGCTGCTCAGATCGGCCGCATTCACGGTCCAGGAGTAAACAGCCGCGGGCGGGCAGCTTTGCTACCGATCCCGGAACGTGATCATGACGTGATCACCATTAAAAAGCGCAGGAGGTAACTCCCGCGCTTTTGCTTTTTGGGAACGATGCTTTCCTGCTGTATTTTTATGGCTTTGCATGCTCGTGCTTGAAGATATGGTCAGTGCAGTACCCCTGTCCGCCGCAATCCGGGCAATACCGGAACTCCATGGCCGGATGCGACAGGTCGGTGATGCCGCAGACCGCGCAGGTATGGAAGGCTTCCTTCTTTCCGGAATATTCCTTGACCTGCGTGGCCATGTGTTTTTTCCCCGTCCTCATTTTCCCGTATATGTCCTTGCCGAAAAACAGGAGAAAGTTAGTGATAGAAGCAAGCACCAGGAGTCGTGTCTGCCCTGTTCCGGTAATGAGCTCATAGGCATAGCCTATCCAGGTGAGCAGCGCCAGCCATTTGACCTTGACCGGGATAATGAACAGGATAGAGAGCTGAAAATCCGGATACAGGAAGGCAAACGCCAAAAAAATAGAACCGCCTATGAACAGATTCGTTGCCGGATAGCCGGGAAAGAGGAATGATACCGCAACGGTGACCAGATACCCGATGAGCAGAAAGAGATTGTACCTGAAGGCGCCCCAATGGCCTTCCAGAGCGCCGCCCATGAGATAGAACAGGTACCAGGCAAAAAAAGCAAAGATCGGATTCGTCAGCGGCGGAATGAACAGAAAGGTGATGAGCCGCCACCATTCACCCGCCATGACAAGCTCAGGAATAAGGACGACCCGTTCGAAGATGAACCTGCCGGTCAGAACGAACATAAAAAAAAGCACCTGGCCGGCGATGAGATAGATGGTCATGTTCGGAATGGCATAGCGGCGGAATTTTTTCTCAAGGGTGTCGAGCAGATGCATGTCCGGTAACTCCTCAGATGTGGGTGATTTACTGTCGCAGAATACCTTGAATGAGCTCATGTTGTCAAGGATGACAACGCGCCCTTATCAGACGTTCATCAGATTTTTCCGTGTCCGATGCTTTTTCAGGGTACAGCATATTATAAGGGCTATCGAACGGAAAAAGATTCTCC
>JANPMZ010000351.1:0-6145 GCA_031427195.1 Nitrospirota bacterium | reverse complement strand
AATCGCGCACGCCCCGCTGGCGCAGCTCAAGAGGACCGTCCACGGTTTCGATCGTTTCTATCGTTTTCCACGGCTGCGCCACAGAGCACTCCTCGTGCATTGAACTGATTCGGACCTTTCCTGCTTACGGCCTGACACTTTACACTAATTGTATGACCGACTCAAGCAGAACCGCGGCCCCGGCCGGCAGCATCCGGAACCTCTTTGCCTGCTCGTCATGAGCGCTGTTTTCTTCTCGCCGGGTCTGTGATCTTCAGGTGGGAATAAACGGCCGGACAACGCGGGGCGACCGAAGGAGTGTGGCTCTTCGTCCCACGTTGCCCGGCCTTGTGGGGGCATCGTTGGCTATTGCAGCAGTGTAATGTTGCGCATCGCCTCGCGCCTGGGTTCAGCCACAGGCATACTCCCGCTCTAATACCATTTCCGCGTACTCGACAACGGGCGGCGTTCCCAGCGACATCGGGATCCCGCTGAACTGCTCCCGGCTGACCTCGTTGCCCGACCGGTCGCGGTATACCAGCTCATCAGTATCAAGATCGTATTCCGGGATGTTCGGGTCCTGCCATCGTGTCTGGAAGTACCGGTACATGGGCATATAGAGCCCGCCGTGGTTCTGCTGGTTCCTGAACGCATATTCCGGCATATACCGAATATTCATTCCCGTATGATAGTGACGAAGGAATGCGTTATCCCCCAGGATCGCCAGTTTGAGGAGCGGCATCTCCGGATAGAGCTTCAAGGTGACTGCCTTCTGGGCATGCCTGAGCCCTTTGAGATAATCGATGCTGCGGATGATCTGCTCGCGCATCACTTCCGGGGTGATCTCCGGATCCGGGATACTTCTGGACCGCATCAGGACCCCTTCCTTGAGCGGGTCGAGCAGCATGATCTTCGCTTCCCGTGAATTGAGCAGCGCCTCATGCAGCTCTCCCTCGCGCTCAACAAAGGACCGGTAGCCCGTCGAACCGATGATCATAACCTCCCGTGCAAAGCCCAATTCACTTTTCATTTTCCTGACCCTCCTTTTAAGAAAGAAACCTTTCTCCGGCGCCGCAGGGACCATGCCGGCGCTTTTCGCCATCCGCAGGAGCTTCCGGCTTTCCCAGCTGTGTTTCATCATATTGAAAAGCACGATCAGCGCCGCGGCCGTGCTTATTTCCAGCGCAACCAGAAAGATCTTTTCGTTCTCGATGAGCGCCCAGAACCGCAGCAGGCTTCCTGCCAGCGTACTGGCCAGAAAGGGCACAGAGAGCGCAAGCGCGGCGCTCAGCAGCACTACCATGACATGATACGAAATGTGTGCAAGATTTTTGATCGCAAAACCCCTCTCGTTGTTGCATTGTGTTTTTCATTCCTGTGCCTCAGGTCCACTTGTCAGGACAGCACGATCAACACCGTCATCAGCGAAAAAGCGACATCAGCTCCGGCAGAGTCCGAATCCTCGGAGATGCGGTCGCACAGCGAGGACAGGATCCGCAGTCTGCGCTCTTCCATGATGTTCAGCTTCTCAGCCGCCTTGTCCAGGACCGTTCTGTCCCTGGTCCGGCTTTTCAGGACCGACAATATCTTCACCACGTCGTTGCTGCTGTTGCCCACGGGCCCGGAGAACGCTGCGTTGGCAGGCGTGGATGCGAGTAACGCTGAAGCGTTCCCGAAGATGAAAATGCACAGAAGCACTGCCGACAAAAGCAGCGCTTTTGAATAGTTCATCAGGCCGGCCATAAAGTCCCCGCTGTCGCTCATGATATCTTTTTGCCCGGGGACCAGAGTGCCAGAAGGCGCAGCTGCGCATTCCAGCGGTCCCTCGGAGGCCGGCATCATATTTCTTTTACTGTCCTGCCCAATGACGTTCATCGCCGGCTGCACTTCACAAGCGAAACATTCGCGCACCTCCGTGTTCTCGAATATCCGGAAGATGCAGCTGCTGCAGAAACTCTCGAGCACGTCCCGCCGTTTGAGCACGATGCAGATCCCTATTTCCCTGGACATCTTTTTTCTGTGAGGATAAAAATTAATGCTCACTACGCTCCCCTTCCGCTGTTCAGAGTTTGTCTACAATGATCTTCTGCAAGCACCATGCCACCGTGGGTAAAGCGGGTTAAGTGGCTGTTTATTAGGATTAAACATGTAGGATCGAGATACTGGATTAAAATCGTACTGTATGGATTTTCCTGCATCAACATCGGGCAACATGAGCATGAATGCAGGAAAGTCATTGAGAGCAAACAAGTTATTGCGTTGTATGGTTTTAACTACAGGCAGGGTAAGGTAGGGTGAGGGGGATTTATTTGCCGCGTCAGGTTGACCTGACTATTTTTTGAAATCCCCGGTGTTGATTCCGTGCTTCTTCAGCAGAACATAAAAATCCGCACGATACTTGCCGGCAAGGTTGGCGGCGCGGCTCACATTGCCCTGGGCGAGCTCCAGAAGACGGCTCAGGTAGGTCTTTTCAAAAGCATCCTTGGCCTCTTTCAGCGGTCTGATCGTCTGCTCCACGCTGACGGATTTCGAAGGCAGGATGAGGTCCCCGGAGATCACGTCCTCCCGGGTCATGGCTACGGCGTATTCAATGGTATTCTCCAGTTCCCGAACGTTGCCGGGCCAGTCGTGGACCATCAACCGCTGCATGGCCGCAGGCGTCAGACCCTTCACCTTCCTGCCCATCTGCGCGCCGTATTTTTTTATAAAATGGCTGACCAGAATCGGAATGTCGTCCTTTCGCTCCCGGAGCGACGGCAGCGCAAGGGGTATGACATGGATACGGTAATAGAGGTCGTCGCGGAAAGTCCCCTGCCTGACCCCCTCTTCAAGGTCCTTGTTCGTGGCCACGATCACCCGCACATCGACCTCCACGGGCTGGTCCGCGCCGACCGGGTGGAACTGCCGCTCCTGGAGCACACGGAGGAACTTGGCCTGTATGGAGAGCGGCATGTCGCCGATCTCGTCCAAAAAGATCGTTCCTCCCTGGGCCTGCACAAAGAGTCCGCGCGAGCTCTTGATCGCTCCCGTGAACGAACCCTTTTCGTGGCCGAAGAGCTCGCTTTCGAGCAGCGTCTCCGGAAGAGCCGCGCAATTGACCGCGACAAAAGACTGGTCCCTCCGCCGGCCCGCGAGATGAATGGCGCGCGCCACCAGCTCCTTGCCCGTGCCGCTTTCGCCGTGGATATAGACCGTGGAGTCGGTCGGGGCGATGTGTGAAACGGTCTCGAGCACCCGCTGCATGACCCCGCTGCGCGCCACGATGTTGTCAAAAATGTACCGCTCGCCCAGGAGCTCTTTGAGTCGGCTGACCTCGGAGGAGAGCCTCCGGTTCTCCAGGGCACGCTCGATATGCAGCAGCAGCTCCCGCGCATCAAAGGGTTTGGTCAGATAGGTATAGGCCCCGCGCCGCATCGCCTCGACCGCGGTCTCGATGCTTCCATGGGCGGTCAGAATGATGGCCGGCATCTCCGGGTTCACCTGGCGCAGCTCCTCCATGAGCGATATGCCGTCCTGATGCACCAGCTGCAGGTCGATAACGGCAAGGTCGAAGGCAGTGTGCCGTACCGCCTCTTTTGCCTCATCCTCGTCGGCTGCCGCAATCACCTCATAGTGCGCCGATTCCAGCCGCATCCGCATCAGCTCCAGCAGGTTCCGGTCGTCGTCAACGATCAATAATTTCGCCGTCGGCATGATCACTCCTACTTGGTCAGCACTTTTTTCATCTCTTCGATCTGAATATCCACCCGCTTCGCCTTTTCCATGGCGTCGAGGACATCGATCCAGATCTTCGCTTCTTCAACCAGCACGCTCCGCGGATATTCCCGCACCAGGCGCGTAAAATAGCCCAGCGACTTCCGGGAGTCCTTCTTCGGATTGTCATTATGGGCATACAAAAGCCCCAGTTCGAACAGCAGCTCACTGGCCCGGCGCTCCATGCCGGGACGGGAAAGGGCGTCCTGGTACTCCCGCACGGCGCCGTCAAAATCGCCCCGGTCTATCTGTTCCCGCACGTCCAGGAAACGAACGCAGGGCTGCGGCACCGCCGGCTGCTGTACCGATTTCCGGTCAAGGCACAACGTTTTCAGCTGTGCGCAGCAACCGGTTCCGGCAAGCGCGACGATGCAGGCAAAACCATAGTAAAGATACTGCCTCGTCCGACTTCGCTTTCCACCCATACCTTGCCTCCGTGATCTTGTACGATATGCCTGACGATCGCCAGCCCGAGGCCGGTCCCCTGCAGCTTCTGAGCGCCGGCAACAACAGCCTGGCGGTACTTGTCGAATATGACCGCGGCATGCTCCGGCGGGATGCCGGGCCCCGTGTCCGCCACTGATATGGCAACGCCATTCTCGACCGGGCTGGAAACAATGGTCACGGTCCCGCCCCGGGGCGTAAATTTCAGCGCATTGCCGATCAGGTTCCGCAGCGCCTGCAGAAAACGCTCGGCGTCGAGCGGCACGGGCGGAAGAATGTGCAGGTCCTTTTCGACCGTGATGCGCTTCGCCTCCGCCAGCGGCATGACCTCTTTTACGGCCCGCATCACAAGCGGATTGAGGTCGACCGTCGAAAAATTGTACGCTACCATACCCGCTTCGAGTTTCGCAATGTCGAGCAGCGAGTTGACAAGATCGATGAGCCGGTTGCTCTCCTCGGCGATGATAGACAGGATCTTCTTCTGCTTTTCCGTCACGTCGCCGACCTGCCCCTCAAGGAACAGGTTCGTGCCCTCCTTGATCGACGTCAGGGGCGTGCGCAGTTCGTGCGACATGAGCGCGTAGAAATCGGATTTCATCTTGTCCACGTCCTTCAGTTTCTCGCACATCAGGTTGAAGGACTCGCCCAAGGCAGCGATCTCGGGCGGGGAGGTCAAGGCGAGGTCGGCTTCGTAGATTCCGCTGCTGATCTCTGCGGTCTTCCGCTTCATCACCGCAAGCGGCGTGGTGATGCTCGCCGTGATGAGGAGAGAAAGCACGAAGCCGAAGATAAGGGCCGCTGCAGTCGTCACCATGGCGACATTGATCGCCCGGGCCCCGGCCCGGTTCAGCTGGTGGATCTTGCCGAAGATGCTCTTCTGGCTCAGGACCCTGACCTGCATCAGCTCGCCCATCAGGGCGTCCACTGCTTTCTCCTTCTCTTCATTGAACCAGGCGGCGTTATATTTTTCCCCGGACAGGATATAGCCGGCCTCCTCGGTGAACAGCGCCTGATAGAACCGGTGAAAATCCAGCACCCGCAGAATGACGGCCCGCATCTCTGCGGTATCCACGATCCGTGCGGCTTCGTCAAGATACTGCTCGAACTGAGCACGGGCGGCGAGAAAATTGTCGTGCAGTGCCTTGTCGCGCAGAATGGTGTACTTCTTATCGTACCGCGTCTCCGACAGCAGGGCATCGGACAATTTGTTGTGGAGGTCCATAAAGGGGTTGTCCACCAGGATGATGGAATGGGTAACATCGCGCATCTGTCCCAGCTGGATGATGGCGTACACGCTGACACCGGTAGCCAGGGCCAGCACGACCACATAGCCGATCATCAATCTGAAAAAAATGCTCCGCTTCTTCATACAGCCTCACCCGTTTATGCGCACGTGCCTGCTCAATAATGGAGTGTCGCATAGTACACCAGTTGTCACGACAAAATAAACTGTTTTTTATACACCCATGGAGATACTGGTACTAGACAAGCGATAAGGAGGCGTCGCAGGCAGGTGCGGATCAGGACAGACGCGAGAGCAGAGCGGTCCCGGCGTTCAGTATCCGCTCTCCCAGGCTGACCAGCGTACCTCCGCCGGCCTTGAGCTTTTTGAACTATCCCGTCGCGGTCTCATTCACCCAGTCCAAGTAGTCCTTCGAACCCGCGACGATCGGCAGCGCGATGATCTCGGGAACGGCAGAGGAGTGCAGCTGCTTCACCCGCTCGACGATACTGTCCATGAGCAGGGACCGGCTTTTGCAGATCATGAGCGTTTCCTGCTCGTCTCGCGTCTTGCCGTCCCAGAAGAAGAGGGACCTTACGCCTCCTACGATGTTCGCGCAGGCAACGAGATGCTCTTCCACGAGCGCCCGGCCGATCTTCGCGGCCTCCTCCGCCGAAGTCGTAGTAATCATGACAACCACCTCGTCTCCCATGGCATCCTCCGTGCTGCGCTACAGCAGCTTCATCT
>JANPMZ010000350.1:0-2410 GCA_031427195.1 Nitrospirota bacterium | reverse complement strand
AAGTATGGAACACTGAAATCCAGATCGAAAAATCTTGTCCCCCCGAAACAGGGAATGAAGAACATTCAGGCAACCAAGGTGAAACCGAAAGCACTGCAGAGACCGACGCGGCTCCTGTCGATCAATCCCTACACCGAAGAGGTGATGAAGAAGTACCCGGTCATGAGCACGCTTGAGCTGAACGGACAGGTGGGCCTGTCCCGCCAGGCTTTTCTGAAATGGCGGGAGACGCCTGTTGCAGGCAGGGCGGCGTTCCTCACGAAGCTGGCAGAGGTGCTTCGCTCGGAGAAGCGGCGCTATGCAGAGCTCATCACCACGGAGATGGGGAAGCCCATCAAAGAGGCGCTGGCAGAAGTGGAAAAATGCGCCGTGCTCGCGGATTATTATGCAGGGAACGCTGTTTCGTTCCTGATGCCGGAGGAGATCAAGACCGAGGCAAAAAAGAGCTACGTCACGTTCCAGCCGCTCGGCATTGTGCTGGCGGTCATGCCTTGGAATTTTCCGTTCTGGCAGGCTTTTCGATTTGCCGTTCCTGCGATCACCGCAGGCAACGTGGTGCTGCTGAAGCACGCGTCGAATGTGCCGCAGACAGCGCTGGCCATCGAAGAGGCGTTCACCAAAGCGGGATTCCCGGACAACGTGTTCAAGACGCTGTTGATCGATGTGCAGGAAATGCTGCGACTCATTGACGACGACCTTGTTGACGCCGTGTCGCTTACCGGCAGCAACCGGGCAGGCGAGGAGATCGGCGCCCATGCGGGCAGGAGGATCAAAAAGGTAGTGCTCGAACTGGGCGGTTCGGACCCCTACCTTGTGCTGGACGATGCCGATGTGGAGAAGGCCGGCAGGACGGCGGCCAATGCGCGCATGATCAATGCCGGCCAGAGCTGCATCGCGGCAAAGCGTTTCATCGTCATGGACAGGGTGGCAGACGAGTTTCTGAAGCATTTTATGGCACGGCTCAGAGAAATGAAAATGGGCGATCCCATGGATGAGGACACGGACATCGGCACTGTGGCACGAAAGGACATTCTTGACAACCTGAAAGAACAGCTGCGTGATGCGAAGGCGAAAGGGGCCCGGGTGCTGATGGGGCCGCAGACCTTTACCAAAGGCCTGTTCTTCACGCCCTGCGCAGTGATCAATACGAAGCCGGACATGAAGGTCCTGACCGAGGAGGTCTTCGGCCCCATCGCGCCGATCATCGTGGTGAAGGACGAAGACGAGGCAATAGCCGTGGCTAACAGGACCGAATACGGCCTCGGCGCTTCGATTTGGAGCCGGAACATCGGTCGGGCGGAGCGCTTAGCGGCGCGCATCGAGGCGGGGACGGTCACGATCAATGATATGGTGAAGTCGGACCCGCGGCTGCCCTTCGGCGGCGTGAAGAAGTCCGGCCTCGGCAGGGAGCTGTCGCACTACGGGCTGAAGGAGTTTGTGAACGTGAAGACGATCGTAGTTAGAGAGTAACAACAACTTTCACCGCGGAGACGCTGAGACGCGGAGAAAGACTTTGACACTGAAGGGGCATGATTTTTTATGATAAAGGCTGTTAGATCCTAGCACCTTTAAATCATACAGAATCAGTGAAAATCAGTGTCAAAAATCTTGTCAGTGTGTTGAGTTTCGTGAAACATTAAGATCGTGGCAGGTTCGCTTTTCTCTGTGCCTCCGCGTCTCCGCGGTAAAATTTATTAACAGGAGATTTCATGAAAGCATCAGATCTGTTTGTGCGGCAGCTGGAAGAAGAAGGGGTGGAATATATTTTCGGGCTTCCGGGCGAGGAGAACCTCGATTTGCTCGAATCGCTTCGCACGTCGTCCATCAAGGTCATTATCACCCGGCACGAGCAGGCAGCCGCGTTCATGGCCGCCACCTACGGACGGTTGACCGGCAAGGCAGGGGTCTGCTTCTCGACGCTCGGTCCGGGCGCGACGAACCTCGTGACCGGCGTGGCCCATGCACAGCTCATCGGCGCGCCCTTCATATCCATCTCGGGCCAGAAGGCGCTTCGCGGGAACCACCAGGCCCGGTTCCAGCTTATCGACATTGTCAGTGTAATGCGGCCCATTACCAAGGACGCTGTTTCTGTTATCGATCCCGGAAATATCCCGACGATTCTCAGGAATGCCTTCAAGCTTGCCCAGGCGGAGCGTCCGGGAGCCGTGCATATCGAACTGCCTGAGGATGTGGCTGAAAGCGAGACCGCCGCACAGGTCCAAAAACGGGGCTTTGTCCGCAGGCCCGCGCCTGACCGCAAATCCATCCTGCATGCCGCCGACCTGATCAACAAGGCGAAGCACCCGCTTATCATCCTGTCGTCGGGCGCGAACCGCAACCTGATCACGAAGCAGCTCATGCAGTTCATAGATAAGACCGGCATCTATGCGGTGCACACGCAGATGGGAAA
>JANPMZ010000349.1:0-2507 GCA_031427195.1 Nitrospirota bacterium | reverse complement strand
GCTAAGTACCCGGTGGAAAAGGCGAAGGGTTCGGCTAAGAAATATACGGAGTTGTAAAATATGATTCATCTTCACCAGCACATAGCCGTTCGCGTTGATAAATGGCGCGCTGATAACTATCCGTGCATTGATTATCCTGCTATTGCCGAAGTACTGGAGTGGGCAAAAGAGACAGAGACCGGCAACCTGCGTTTTTTACGCCGCCCCCAGCTTCGGGCGCTCGAAACCTATTGGTATCTGCGTCTTATCGAAAAGACGCCCCATATCTTTGACCTCTATAAAAAGCTGTTTCCATCCGAAGAAGAGATTGCCCCTCTTCTTGAAGCTCTCGGAGTTTCCGATGCCGCGTTCAAGGCAGCCAATTACAAGGAAGATCGTTTGTTGGACCGTATTAAAACAGACGACGCTTTTGTTAAAGACTTCAAGCTCGAATCCCTCCGCGAAACTCTGACACTTGCATATCCCAGTTATATTCTCGCGCTTGCCATGGGAGCGGGTAAGACAATCCTGATCGGCGCGATCATCGCCACCGAGTTTGCGATGGCGCAGGAGTACCCTGACGGTCCTTTTGTGCAGAATGCCCTGGTATTCGCACCGGGCAAGACGATTATTGAATCCCTGCGTGAACTGGCCGAAGTCCCTTATGAAAAGCTGCTGCCGCCGCACATGTACAAGCTTTTTGCGGCGTCAGTCAAGCTGACGTTTACCCGCGACGGAGAAAAAGATGTTCCGGTCATTCGCGGCTCATCATTCAACGTCGTGGTAACGAACACCGAGAAGATTCGCATTCAGAAAGAAACGATCCGGAAAAGCGACATCGGCAGTCTCTTCGCGCCGGAGCGTGAAGATGAAGCCCGCTCTGAAGTTGCCAATCTCAGGCTGCAGGCCATCGCCAGCCTGCCGCATCTCGCGGTCTTTTCCGATGAAGCGCATCATACGTACGGACAATCACTCGATACGGAACTCAAAAAAGTCCGAAAGACCGTGGATTACCTTTCGGCAAACACAAATCTTATTGCTGTCGTCAACACTACCGGTACGCCATATTTCCAACGTCATCCGCTAAAAGACGTTGTTATCTGGTACGGTCTTTCACAAGGGATTAAAGATGGAATCTTGAAGGACCTCGCGGGAAATATACAGGCCTATGACTTTTCCGGAGATTCAAAAGCATACGTTGCCCATGTGGTCGCGGATTTTTTTAAAGACTACGGGAGTGTTGCCCTTCCGAACGGCGCGAACGCCAAACTGGCGATCTATTTTCCGCAAAACGATGATCTCAAAGACTTGAAACCCGTTATCGATGAGGCCCTTGTCAAAGCCGGCCAGAGTCCGGCATTGTGCCTGGTAAACACATCCGATGACACATTGACAAAAAAGGCCGACATTGACGCATTCAATCGTCTGAACGATCCATCAGCTCCGCACCGGGTAATTTTGCTTGTCAACAAAGGGACGGAAGGCTGGAACTGCCCCAGTCTCTTCGCCTGCGCTCTGGCCCGGAAGCTCAAGACCTCGAAAAACTTCGTGCTCCAAGCCGCAACCCGCTGTTTGCGCCAGGTGCCGGGCAACGAAGCAAAAGCCCGTGTTTACCTCTCGTCGGAAAACTTTACTATTCTCGACAAGCAACTTCAGGAAACCTACGGCGAAACCATTTCCGACTTGTTTCATGCAGGCCACGAAACCGGCACCGCACACATTGTACTGCGTAAAATTGATCTGCCTCCTCTCGTCGTGACACAGACCATCCGCACCGTGGTGAAAAAGGAAGGCGAGATGAAACCGATCAGGCTGGAACTGCCGAGGGGCGGCGAAGGCAATACACTCAAAAAGAGGGTCTATAATGTCGCCGAGCAATCAGCGACATATAGTGTACTTCAACAGGTCGGAGAAACCGTGACCATCACAGCCGCTGATGATGCGTCCGATCCTTATGCCGCCGCGACAGAACTCACGCAGCGTTACCGGCTTGATCTCTGGATGGTCTATGACGAGCTAAAACGAATCTACGGAACAGCGGATATTTCTGCTTCGCATCTCGATGAGCTCTCTCGCCAGATTGAAGCACAGACGCGGTTTTATGAAATCACGGAAGAGAAGGTCGATGTGGCCCTGGCGCTCGTCAAGCCGGATGGGTTCAACAAGGAAATAGATGCATCGGGAACGGAAGTTTATACGGCTGACATTATTTATCCCAAAGACCGTGAACATCTTCTGGCTCATTTTGATACATGGCGGGACAAGGCGGGTCAATTCGGGTTCCACTATGAGCCCTATAACTTCGACTCCAACCCGGAGAAGCACTTTTTTGAACAGATGCTTGTTCAGTTGAACGTGAAACCCGATGATGTGGAGGATATCTACTTCACTGGCGCATTGACCGATCCGGCCAAGACCGATTTCTTCATCGAATATAAGGACGACAAGGGGAAGTGGCGGCGCTACACGCCTGATTTCGTGATCCGCAAGAAGCCGGCAAAGAACGGAAAACGCGGTACGGGCAAGGT
>JANPMZ010000348.1:0-4934 GCA_031427195.1 Nitrospirota bacterium | reverse complement strand
CACTGGTCCGCCTGCTGCTCGTCCATGCCGACCCCGGCGTCGCGGACGGATACCGTCACATACTGCCGGGTGCCGTCCTGGTCCATGGTGCAGGATACCTCGATGAACGCACGGGGCTGGTCCGGCTTTTTATACTTGATGGCGTTGTCGATAATGTTCTCGAACACCGTTTTGAGCAGCGGCGGAGCGGCATAGAGCATCGGCACGGATCGGCATTCGGCAATGGCGATGTCGGCCAGATCGACGTATTGCCCTGCCAGTTCTCCCATCATGGCCTTGACATCGAGGTACTTGAACTCGATCAGGCCCGCCTCGCGCTCATCGGAGATCTTTTTGAAAATATCGATGTCGGCAAAAAGCTTGTCCAGGTTATCGTCGATACGCTCCCGGGCGTCCCGCGGCAGGCCGGGCAGCAGGGCGATGCGGCGCTTGATCCGGCCGAGGTTGTTCTTGAACTCGTGCCCGATGGTTGCGGAGATATACCGGATGAACTCGTTCCGCCGGGCGATCTCCTGGTTCTTCAGCTGCAGGATCATGTTCTCGCGCATGCGCCGCTGCCGCTGCTGATAGACCAGGGACAGGTACAGCGTGAGGGAGGCAAAGGACAGGATCATGCTGGCCAGCGCGTACTGTGCGACCCGGCCTGACGCATCAAGCAGTTCCTGCATGACGTTAAGCCGGTCATCAAGGCTGATCTCGCCCGGGAGAGTGCTCAGCGCCTTCCAGGGCATGAGCCAGAGCTCAAGGCGGTCAAAGGGCCGGAAGAACTGGTCCAGATAGACCATGCCGGCAACGAGCCAGACACAGACCATGAGCGCAGTCAGAGCCAGGACCTGCACTTTATGACGAATAGCGATAGCAGACATTGTTGCTTAATTTATTCCAAAAGGATGATTTTTACAACAAGAAAAGGTTCGAGCGCAGGAGCGGGTTTAAAACCCGCACCTGCAAATTCAGGAAGAGAAGGAGAGCCATAAAACAGTCCTTGCGGTCCCGTTGGCCGGTTCAAACCGTATGGACCAACCGTTCAAACAGTTAAAACTGATGGACTCGTAAAAAGACCCCACTGCCGTCATTGCGAGGAGCGCCTTTAGCCCCGGACTTGATCCGGGGGACGCGGCAATCTCGATTTATCAGGCAGATACGAACTACGAGATTGCTTCGCTTCGCTCGCAAAGACGGCTTTAAGGACTTCTTACGAGATCATCAAAACTGTTAAATCATTCAAGCCGTGAAACTATTTGACTTTCACGTTTTTCGTGCATATAATAATCGCATATTCTGGAGGTGCATGACATGCGTGCAACATTGAACATACCCGACGATCTTATAACCGAGGTGCAGAAGCTGTCCGGGGAAAAATCCAAGACCAAGGCCATCGTTACCGCCATGCAGGAGTTCGTCAGAGAGAAAAAGCTCCGAAGTATTCTTTCGTTGAGGGGAAAAATCAAGATCGATGATGTTACCAGGGAACTTGAAGAACTCGAGATAAAGGAGCAGGAGGAAAATGACAAAAGATGGCGTGATCGCTGACACATCGATTCTGATCGATTATCTCAAAGACAAGGCGCCGCAGGCCGCTGTAGTCACGGCGCTCATCTCGTCGAAACGGATACGCACAACCGGTATCATTTCGGCGGAACTCCTCCAGGGCGCAAGGACCGCAACGGAGGAGGCGTATGTCATCGAGCTTCTGGAAGGCATCCCCGTCATGGAAATGACTTCCGCCCTATGGATGAAAGCGGGCAAACTGTCCTGCTCCTTGCGAAGAAAAGGCGTAACCCTGCCGCTCACCGATATTGCCATTGCCGTTCTAGCCATTGAACACAACCTTTCCATCTTCACCCTCGATAAGCACTTCGAGCAGATACCAGGGGTGAAACTCCATAAACACGCGTAGCCATCCACATCTGTCTCTCTCACGTTCCCATCTGGAGCAATAGTTGGAATCATTGTGATGGGTTTCGTTCTGCTCTACCCGATCTACTAAACTGATAGTTTTACTACTGTCTACCTTAAGTCAAACTTCTTTCTTTTGTCGGCTTCCTGTTTTGCCCACTTTTCCAAACCTTCCATTGGAATGTCTGCAGAGTACAAGGACATACCCTCAGGGATCTTCCGAGCCTTAACAATTCGTTTCTTAAAACTGATCAAGTTTAAGTCGGAGATATTTTCAAGAAAAGAAACCCACATGTCAATTAGCTTTTCAGCTAAATCTAACGCAACGGTAAGTTTGCCATCGTAGTTTATAACAGGACGAACATCTATCCGACTCACTGAGATCTTTGCTGATCAACTGGCGGAGATCGTTTATGTTCATCCTTTCTTCAAAATGAAATGCGATTCTGTCTAGGCGGTCAGAGACTGCTGAAGTGACTATTTCTATCGCGGTATCTTGCATTAGAATTTTCTCATAATATAAACTTGGTCACAATGACGAGGGAAACGTCCTACGCTATTGAGGTGTCTTTGGGGTCACTTCTTTAACCTTGTCATTTCCCATTCCTGCAAAAGTTCTCAAACACGGAGGAGCTATTTTAGCACCGGCAGCACCACGCCCCGCAGCTTCTCCGCTGCGTCTTCCGGGCAAACCGTGTTCACGAACAGGCCCGACCCCAGCTCGAACCCCGTGGGAATGCTGGTGCGCGGGCATATCTCGATGTGCCAGTGAAAGGACGGCGCGTTCCCGGCATATTCCTCGCCGTGCGGCAGGGAGTGAAAGAAAAAGTTATACTGCACCCCGCCCAGGACCGTGTTGAGCCGCGCCATGGTCCTCCTGAAGATCCGCGCAAGGTCGACGAGGTCTTCCGGCAAGGCATCGAGGAAGTCGGCCTGATGTTTGAGCGGAAGGATATGCACCTCCCACTCATAGCGGCTGGCAAAGGGCTTTATGGCGATGAACGCATGGCTCCGCTCGATCACGAACTGGCCCACGTTGATCTTCCGCCGCACCTCGCCGGACTCCCGGTCATAGAGGGTCGCTTCGAAGGTCATCGCCTCGTCAATGGTAGTGCAGAAGATGCAGCTCTGCGAGGTCCGGTAAAAGGCCGCGCTGTTCCGCACCTCGGCCTGCACGTTGTCCGGCACGACGGGCATGGCGATGATCTGGCTGTGCGTGTGGCCGATGCTGGCGCCCGCAGCAGGACCGAAGTTCTTGAACAGGAGCACATATTTCAGGCGGTCGTTGGAATGGTAGAGCTGCTCCATGCGGCTGCGGTAGGTGGACAAGAGCAGCGCAAGATGCTCTTCGGACATCTCATGGAGCCTGATGCCGTGCGAGGCGTGGTCGATAACGACTTCATGCCGGCCGTATCCGTCGATAGTCTGCTGCATGCCGAAGGCGAAGTTCGGGTTCCGGCGCTCGTCTCCCAGCACCGGGTAGAGGTTCTCCACGAGGCGCAGCCGCCAGTCCCCGGTTGCGGGCACCTGGGCGATCGGCGCAGGCGTTTTGTCCTCGTTGCCCGTGCAGAATGGACAGTTCTCCACAAAGGTGCGCGCGTCATAGGGCGCCGGCGCTTCCTCCTTCTTGGGCCGCAGGCTGCGGGCTGTGGCCACCAGCACCGACTCCGACGGCACAATGGGATTGATCCGTATCTCGCGGACGGCCTTGGCCTGCACTGGTTTTGCATCTGGTAAAGCGCTCATGAAAGTCTCCTGGGTGATTACGGGCGATCGCTGCTGGAAAAGGCGGCGCCTCTTCTTTGATCGTGCGGACAGGATCTTTTCAAGAGAGTACAATGGAACGGCCTGTCCGGGCAAGTGAAAAAGAAGCCTTGCAGGAGAGCGGGTGCGGATCGAAGACCGAGTAAGGGGACGCGTGAGAACGGCTTAAAGCAGGGTATTTCAACGGAAGACCGGTAAAAAAAGAACTTCCGTCATTCCCGTGAAAACGGGAATCCAGTCGTATAGTTCCTTGGGGGGGATACCACTGGATACCCGCTTTCGCGGGTATGACGGAATGGTGAACGTGCCTTTCGTTGGCATGGGCGCCGTTATTTCCAGCCAGTGCGATCTGATACGGAAACAGGTGCGAAGACCTCTGTTCTATACCGGGAGGTCCCGTGCGATCTGGTCTTTGATGAAATCGCGCACGAATATCCTGTCCTCGGGGCGAATGCTCGTAAACTTCATGCCCATCCCCGGAGTTTTATGCTGCCCCCCGATCATGGTCGAGCTGTATTGCACAACAGCTGACACCGTGATCTCCCGGTTCTTGATGAAAAGGGTAAGGGAAAGGACCGTATTCACCGACTCCGGAGCGCTCGAGCATACGTAGCAGCCGCCTTCCGACAGAGTGGTCACTTGTTCCTGCCGGGTCGCACCGTTTCCGTTCTTTACTACGGCCTTGAGGAACGTTTCGATCCTGATGCTCTTTCGCGGCACGGTTTCGGTTGCAGCCTGAATGGCGCTGTACAGCACATTGAAATCGGTCGGTTTCCGGTAAAAATCCGTAGCTCCCGCGGAGAGACAGGCCTCCCGCACGCTGAAATCGCTTTCGGAAGAATGCACGATCACGGGCACGGTCTTTAACTGCGGGGACTGCTTCATTTCCTTCAGCATCACGATGCCGCTCTTGGCAGGAAGGGCGGTGTCCGTCAGGACCAGTGCGGGCAGAGCATCGGCCATGGAGCGCAGGGCATCGTCGGCGTTCATGGCGGAGCGCACTTTGTAATCGAGCTTCCTGAGCATCGTCCCCATGAAGAATATATGTGATGCACTGCTGTCCACGAGCAGGAGCGACCGAATTTCCCTGTCCATCTCGTACCTCCATGCTGTTTAGAACCTATCGCATTGGGCGGGTATTTGCAAGGATTCCGATGGGGTAATTTCAGGGTATTGACAAAAAGTTGCATTTGTGATTCAAAACCTGATGGCCGCGCCTTGGATCGCTACGGGAGGGGGGAAAATGCGGAATGATTCGAAGTGAACAGTGG
>JANPMZ010000347.1:0-6203 GCA_031427195.1 Nitrospirota bacterium | reverse complement strand
CGAGGCGGGAGAACGACCAGGCCTTCTGTTTCCAACTGTTTTAAGAGCCCGCGGCAAACCATGTCTTTCAGCAAACCGTTGGGCTGGGTCCATCCCCACTGTCTGCATAGTTCCTGGGATATGAAGCGCCGGCTCTTTCCCCGAATTTGAGTCTATGACTTCTCTGACGCGATTAATTTCAGGCGCAGCAAACGGTCTGCCCCGATACCGTATAGCTTCGTTCATGTGACAGGTATACTATATCGGGAACTGGAACGTAAGAACTTTTCGGCCACCCTCGTAACTGAAGGCTTACGTATTGCTGCATTTTCAGTTTGACTCGCGGCGATTTAGCGGTATAATGGCGCCATGCGCGAACTCATGAAGGGCGAAGATTTTTATGACGGGACGGCTTTGCTGGGCGACCCGGTGCATGGCTATATTTCTTTTACCACACCGAGAACAACGGGAGAAAAGACCGAAAAAGATCTGATCGACACGCCCTGGATGCAGCGGCTGCGCCAGATCTACCAGCTGCAGAGCGCCCGCTGGGTCTACCCCTCGGCGGAGCACAGCCGCTTCCAGCATTCGCTGGGCGCCATGCACCTGGCCGGCCGGTTCGCTCGCCATCTCTATCCTTCGCTCAAGGCCGCGGTCCCCGACTGCCCCTCGGCTAACTATATCGAGGAGCTTCTTCGCGTTACGGCGCTGCTGCACGATGTGGGCCACGGCCCCTTCGGTCATTTTTTCGACGACAACTATCTTGAGCAGTTCGGGTTGACGCATGAAAAGCTCGGTCAGCATATCATCAGGACTGAACTTGCCGAGGTCGTCAGGGCGATCCGCCGCAGCCCGTCCGGCGATTTTTCCAAAAAGGAAAAGCTGGACCCCGATCAGGTCGCGTTCCTCATCGGCAAAGGCGCCCAAACCCCTGCCCGGCAGCCAAAATGGCTCGTGTTTCTCCAGCCCCTGCTCTCGGGCATTTACACGGTGGATAATCTCGACTATGTGCTGCGCGATGCCTACATGTGCGGCGTTGCCGTCGGTGCCGTGGATATCGACCGCCTCATGTACTATACCTTTTTTACCGACAAAGGCCTGACGCTGCACAAATCCGGCCTTACGGCGCTTAACATGTTCCTGAATGCGCGGCTCTACCTGTACACCAATGTGTATTACCACCGGACCACGAGGGCCATTGACGAACATTTGAAGGAACTGTTCAAGGAAACCATGGCCGCGCTGTTCCCCTACAATCCCGTGGAGAACCTTCCCGGGTATCTGGAGCTTACGGACTGGACGCTGCTCGAAGCGGTGCGACAGTGGGGCAAGGACGAACAGGGGCCTTTGTCCTCTCTGGGCCGCGAATGGGCCGCCATCCTTTCCCGCGAGGTAAAATGGAAGATGGCCTATGATGTGACGCTCTCGATGCGCGCTTTTGAAAAAGGAAAAACCATCATCGACAAAGCCGAGCTGGTCAAGCGGATCAAGAAGAACCTTCCCTCGCAGTTAAAGGACCTGCAGTTTGCCGTGGATATGGCGAGCCAGGACCCGCGCCCCATCAACCCGCTCATGATGGGCGAGCGGCAGATCTACGTATTCAATCCCTCGACACGAAAAGTGGAAAAGGAACCGCTCAAGGATTTTTTCGACTACATTCCCGCCCGCGTTGTCCAGTGCCGGGTGTTCACCCTGAATCACGATCATGACCGGCAGCTTGCCGATATTGTCGAGAGCGTCCTGGGAATTCAGGAAGAGAGCTGTAAAACGAACGTGTAACCGGGCGGCGCAATGATGAAGGAAGAACATAAAATAATGGCTTACGCGGTTTTGCTGGCCGCCGCGACCTGGGTTGCTGATGCGGCTATCGACACCGCGGTTTTTCACGACGCAACCTTTGCCGAGCTGCTGTTCTCTGAGGTGTCGGCCCACGAGCTCTACTCCCGGTCGCTTTTTGTCGTCGTTCTCCTGGTGTTCGGTTATGTCATCGCCAGGCTGGTGAGAAAACACCGGGTTTCGGAAGAGCTTGCCCAAAAGCACGCAACGGCCATCGAGTCGTCCATGGACGGGATCGCGATCTATGATCGTGACGATACCTATGTCTATGTAAATCAGGCCTATGCAAAGCTTAATGGCTACGACAGCCCGGCCGAGATCATCGGGAAGACCTACCGCCTGATGTACAATGACCAGGAGCGGGCGCGAATGGACCAGCTCTGCGTGCCGACGCTCAAGAAAAACGGCATATGGCGTGGTGAGCTGATCGCCACCAAAAAGAACGGGAGTACCTATGTCCAGGAAGCATCGGTCACCATGCTCGAGGACGGTGGCCGTATCTGCATCGTCCGCGACATCTCCTGGCGCAAGCGGAGCGAGGCGCGGCTGCAGCGGTCGGAGCGTTTTTTGAACACTATTTTCGACAGCATTCGCGATCCCTTCTGCATCTTCGACCGCGATTACCAGATCATCCGCGTCAATGACGCCTACGCGCAGATGAAGAACCTGCCCTTCAAGGAGCTGCTCGGCAAAAAATGCTATGAGGTGCTGCACAACGGGACCGCGGTCTGCGACAATTGTGTTGTGCAGAAGTCGCTTCAATCCGCCGATCCCTGCGCCAAGGACAAGCTCGTCACGCTTCCGAACGGCGACGAAGTATGGTTTGAAATTTACACCTATCCTATCCTGGATGAGGACGGGAAAGTCTCGCATATCATCGAGTACACCCGGGACATTACAGACCGCAAAAAGTCGGAGGAAGACCGGCGGCGCATGATCGAAAAACTGGAATACCTTTCGAGGACCGATGCCCTGACGGGATTGATGAACAGGCGGGCGCTGACCGACAGCTTACTGTACGAGCTCGACCGATCCAGACGCTATGATTCAGACCTGTCCCTGATCCTTTGCGACATTGATGATTTTAAGCAGATTAACGATACCGCCGGGCATGATGCCGGAGACCGCGCTCTTCAGGCCCTCTGTGCGACTATGACGACGATCCTGCGAAAGACGGACATTGCAGGGAGATACGGCGGGGACGAGTTCATGCTTATCCTGCCGGAGACCTCGGTCAAGGGGGCAGAGATTCTTGCAGAAAAACTGCTCGAAGCGCTGCGCATGATGGACCTCGATTTTCTCGGAGGCGGGAAGCGCACCTTGTCGGTCAGCATCGGCATCGCCGGACTTGAGACGAAGAATGATACCATTGATACGCTTGTCAAGCGCGCCGACGGAGCTATGTATGCGTCAAAACAGTCAGGCAAGAGCAAGGCTTCTTCAGCTCCCGGGACCTAGGCCGGATCTGCCCGCTATCGCGATCCTCGCAGCTCCTTCACTTTCCGGACGATCGCATTCTTCGAAATGTCCTCGTAATCGAGCAACTCTTCGGGTTTTCCGCTTTTCGGCATCCTGCGCACGGCAAGAGCGTAGACCGGCACCGGATGCCCGGCGAGGGCGCTTCTGACCGCTTCACCGAGCCCTCCCTCGGCAGCATGGTCCTCGACCGTGATGATAGCGCCCGTATCTTCTGCCGCCCAGGCGAGCGTTGCCGCATCAATCGGCTTGATGCTGTACAGGTCGATGATGCGGATCATGACCCCTTCCTTCTTCAGCTCTTCATAAGCCTTGAGCGCCTCGTGCACGGTGATGCCTGCACCGACCACCGTGACAACATCCTTCCTGTTCGATCTCAATATCTTGCTGCCGCCGATCCAGAAGGCCTCATCATCGCGGTAGAGAACAGGCACGGCCTGCCGCGTGGTGCGCAAATAGGCTATACCGGTATGCCGTGCCATCAATTCAACAAGCTTCTCCGTTGACACGGCATCGGAAGGATAGAACACCACGCTGTTCAGCAGCGTTCTGAACAGAGCAATGTCCTCGAGGCCCATCTGGGAAGATCCATCCTCACCGATCGAAACGCCCGCATGAGAGCCGCAAAACTTGATGTTGGCAAGCGAATACTGACTCATGCGTATCTGGTCAAAAGCGCGGGTCAGGAATGCGGCGAAGGTCGATACGAAAGGGATCTTACCGCGGATGGACAGTCCCAGCGCCGTGCCGACCATGTTTTGTTCGGCAATGAACATCTCGAAGAAGCGCTCCGGATATTTTGTTTTAAACAGGTCCGCATAGGTCGAGTTGCTTACCTCGGCATCGAGTACGACCATATCGGGAAACAGGGGGAAGATCCGCTCCAGTGCGGTGCCGTAGGCATGTCTCGTGGCAACTGGTTTACCCAGGGGAAAGGAAAGGGGCCGTGCGTTCCCGGGTTTCTGTTCGGCGGGTGTTATCTCCTCAGGCGCGGAGATCGAGCCGATGAGTGTTTTGTCTACCGTGCCAAGCTCCGCAAGCGCGCGCACAAGCTCCTCTTTGCTCAACGGCTTGCCGTGCCAGCCGTTTTTATCTTCGATAAAGGAGACTCCCTTGCCCTTCAAGGTTTTTGCGATGATCATGACTGGCTTGTCCCTGGCTTCTGTTGCCTGTTTGAATGCTGTAAGGATCTGGGGCAGATGATGTCCGTCAATGACGATGGGCTCCCATCCGAAGGACGACACCCGGTTTTTGTACACCGGGAGGTCATGGCCTTCCATGGTTTCTCCGCGCTGGCCTAGCCGGTTCACGTCCATGATGCCTACAAGATTGTTCAATTTGTAATGAGCGGCGAGCTCCATGGCTTCCCACTGCGAACCCTCGGCCATCTCGCTGTCCCCGAGAAGCACATAGGTGCGGTAGGGCAGCTTGTCGATGTATTTCGCGTTCAGCGCCATGCCCAATCCTATAGACAACCCCTGCCCGAGCGATCCAGTTGCCGCCTCGGTATACCGGAAGGCCGGTGTGGGATGCCCTTCAAAGGGGCTGTTGAACTTTCTAAAGCTCAGCAGCTCCTGCTCCGTTACCCTCCCGGCAGCTGCCCAGAGTGAATAAAAAAGCGGGGACGCGTGGCCTTTGGAGAAAATAAGACGGTCGTTGTTCGGCATGCGCGGGTTGTCCAGGTCGAATCTGAATGTGCCGCCGAACAGAAGCCCGGTCATCAGATCCGTTGCCGATAGGGAGGACGTCGGGTGGCCCGAGCCTGCTTCGGTTGACATGGCGAGGCTGTAATAGCGGATGAGCCTGGCAATGCTTTCAAGGTTGTTCATGGGGGCCTCCTGGGAAACCTATTACGTCTTTTAGCAAAAAAGGAAAGCATCCTGAGAACCAACGGCTCGCAAGTTGTCTTTCCTTCCCGGAGCCATTATGTATCTGGTGTTTGCAGATATTTATTCAGGACTGCTCTAAACTTATGAAAAGCATCCTCGATGCCGGTCATATCAGCACCTTTCCCCTGCGTTCGATAAGCCTGGCGAAACGGCTGGAAGGGCTGAGGGGTACAATGTCGAGCGGAGCATGCAGCTCTTCCTCAAGCCGCGCCGCAAGTTCGTACAACTTCCAGCCAGGCACGCCGTCACAAGCAAGGTCAATGTCCCGCGCATGCTCCGGCGTCTCCACACTGCTGCCGAACAGGATCAAGCGCACAGCACCGTATGCTTTTGCCAGGCTTACTATTTTTTGCAGTTGCGGCTGACCGATTGTCATTTGGCCTTATCCTTCGTACGGGGGAATAGCTGCTGATAAAAAGATAGTACAGTTTATGGGAAATTGCAAGGAGGTTTATCATTCAATGAACAATTTGGAATACGTCCATTCAGAAAGCCGTAAACCGACGCGTGAAACTTTTTCCCCTTGAGGCGAGGAAAGCTGAAAGGATTACCGAAAAACCTTCTTTTAATGCCGCATCATTCAGCATGCGGTCGTAGCATGCGAAACCCGTTTCAACCCTTCCATCGTTTCGCATCACGAGCGCAGATGCAAGGTGGACCGCATCGAAACCCCTCAGTGTGTGTTTCCGCGCCAGCGTTTCAATGCGTTCATTCAATCCCACACTAAGGCGAGGAAGTGTCAATATCTCAATAATTAAGTCTGATCCAAATGAGTCAGGATGCAGTGATGTTGAGGGGAAGGGTGAAATGCAAATAAGTCAATAACGCAAGCCCCCCAGACGGTCCCAGACGGTGCCCAGACGGTCCAGAGCGCATCCAGAGGTCACTTCTTTAACCTTGTCATCCTTGTCAAGACCAAAGAAGCGATCCCCGATACCCGTAGCCTTCTGCAAAGCTTTGACCGTCCGTAAGCCGGCCTTCATATGCTTGAGGAACACGCTTTTCCTGATCCCTTTGCATTTG
>JANPMZ010000346.1:0-3025 GCA_031427195.1 Nitrospirota bacterium | reverse complement strand
AAGATCCGCAGGTTCATCAATATCTACGTGAACGAAGAAGACATCCGTTTTGCGAACAAGGAAGAAACCGCGATCAAGGATGGGGACAATGTCTCTATCGTACCTGCGATCGCCGGCGGGCGCGGGTAAGAAACCTGAAGTTGAGATGAGGGGACGTTGGGAAGGTTCGTGCTGCTGATCGTGGTTGTACTTAACTTCTCCGTTTTCCAAGTTCACAACTTCGGCTTCACGAGGGGGCGACATGGCGACAAAGCGGGTTAAACTGACGTTTCCGCAGGACCTGATCAAGGAACCGGTTGTTTTCAATATGGCGAAGAAGTATGACATCATGCCGAATATCCGTCGGGCCAAGGTCACCGAGAGTGTGGGTGAGGTCGTCCTCGAGTTGGAAGGTGCGGATAAAAATCTGGAAGCCGGGATCGCCTACCTGAAGGAACGGGGCGTGAAGGTGGAAGCCGTGGAAGGCGATATCGTCGGCTGATCATGGGCAAAAGCAAGGGCGATACGGGTGAACCGAATCTATGAAATATATCATTCTTCTTGGCGATGGAATGGCCGACAGGCCGCATGCAGGCCTTGGGGGGAAGACGTGCCTGCAGGCTGCTAAGACGCCGAACATGGACCTGCTTGCATCGCGGGGGCAGGTCGGCATGGTACGGACCGTGCCGGAGGGGTTTCCACCGGGCAGCGATGTTGCCAACCTTTCGGTGATGGGTTATGATCCGCGGAAGTATTACTCAGGCCGGTCGCCGCTCGAGGCGGCGAGCATCGGTGTGGAGCTGGGCCCCGATGATATCGCGTTTCGATGCAATCTCGTCACCCTTCGTCTTTCGGGCGGCAAGTCCGCCGTCTCCGGCAAAGGCAGGCGCGCCATCATGGAGGATTTCAGCGCCGGCCATATCACCACGCAGGAGGCGCGCATCCTGATCGAGGAGCTCGACAGCAAACTGGGCAGTGATCATCTTCGGTTCTATCCCGGCGTGAGTTACCGCCATCTGATGGTATGGAAGGGCGGCAAGGACAAGATTGAGTGCACGCCGCCCCACGACATCCAGGACAAGGATATTCTTGACTACCTCCCGCGCGGGGAGGGTGATGAGGTCATCAATGCATTGATGGAGGCGTCAACGGAGTTGCTGCTCGCGCATCCCGTGAACAAGGCCCGGCAGGAGAGCGGGAAGCGCATGGCGAACAGCATCTGGCTCTGGGGGCAGGGCAGGCGGCCCAGCATGCCGACCTTCAGGGAAAAATTCGGGCTCGAAGGCTCGATGATATCCGCCGTGGACCTCGCCAAGGGCCTCGGCGTGTGCGTCGGGTTCGAGGTAATTAATGTGCCGGGCGCTACAGGTTGGATCGATACGAACTATGTGGGCAAGGCGGAGCACGCTCTCTTTTCCCTCAAGACGAAGGACATCGTGTATCTGCATGTCGAGGCGCCCGACGAGGCAGGCCACACCGGAGATCTGAAGAACAAACTCAAGGCCATCGAGGATTTTGATGAGTTCATCGTCGGGAACATCATGCACGGCATGAAGCAGTTCGATGAGTACCGCATCATGGTGCTTCCCGACCATCCTACGCCGGTCGAGCTCAGGACGCACACGAGCGATCCGGTGCCGTTCATCATCTACGATAATACGAAGGAGCGTCAGGGCGAACCAATATCCTACGACGAGCAGATCGCGGGTCGGAAGGGCGCTCTGTTCGTGCAGGAAGGTCACACGCTGATGGAGCTTTTTCTGAAAAAATAATCAAAGAGCCACGAGGACCCATGAACGGCTTCTCCGGAAGTTCGCGCGTCCTGGCGGTGTTAAGGGAGACAGTAGGTGCTGATAGTTCAGAAATATGGTGGAACCTCCGTCGGGAATCCCGAGCGGATAAAAAATGTGGCGCGCCGTGTTTGCCGCACCAAAGATGAGGGCCATGACGTGGTGGTGGTGCTCTCGGCCATGAGCGGAGAAACGGACAAGCTTATCAACCTCGCGGCACAGGTGAGCGACAACCCTGACCCGCGCGAAATGGACATGCTCATATCCACGGGTGAACGGGTGACCATCGCGCTGCTGGCCATGGCCATCCAGTCGCTGGGCCATAAGGCGCAATCGTTCACGGGCAGGCAGGCGGGGATCATCTCTGACAGCGCGCATACGAAGGCGCGGATCGAAAAGATCACGGGCGAGCGGCTGAAGCAGGCGCTCAAAGAGGGGAAGATCGCCGTCGTGGCGGGTTTCCAGGGGATCACGGAAGGGTCGGATGATGTGACGACCCTGGGGCGCGGCGGCTCCGATCTTTCCGCCGTGGCGGTCGCTGCGGCGCTCAAGGCGGACGTCTGCGACATTTATACGGACGTGGACGGCGTATATACCACGGACCCGAACATGGTGCCGCAGGCCAGAAAGCTGGACAAAATTTCCTATGACGAGATGCTTGAACTGGCGAGCCTGGGTGCCAAGGTGCTCCAGACCCGCTCGGTCGAGTTCGCGAAAAAATACAATGTACCGGTACGGGTGCTCTCGAGCTTCAACGATAACCCCGGGACCCTGGTGACCAAGGAGGATGCAGATATGGAAAAAGTGGTGGTATCCGGTGTGGCCTACGACAAGAACCAGGTGAAGGTGACGGTGCAGGGTGTGCCGGACAAGCCGGGAGTCGCTGCGAAGATATTCAATACCATCTCCGAGAACACTATTATTGTCGATATGATCATCCAAAACATCGGCGAGGGAGGGTTGACGGACATGTCCTTTACCGTGCCCAAGACCGATGCGAAGAAAATCAATGAGGTCATGAAGAAGGTCGTGGCCGAGATCGGTGCAAAGAACGTGAACATCAAAGAGGACGTTTCCAAGATCTCGATCGTAGGGGTCGGCATGCGTTCTCACTCGGGCGTTGCGGCAAGGATGTTCTCCGCCATGGCCAAAGAGGGGATCAACATCATGATGATCAGCACGTCGGAGATCAAGATCTCCATCGTGATCGAAGCGAAATACACCGAACTCGCGGTCAGGGTGCTTCACGAAACGTT
>JANPMZ010000345.1:0-2123 GCA_031427195.1 Nitrospirota bacterium | reverse complement strand
GGCATTACTACCGTATTCCTTCGTATGTCTCTCATCTCACCCGACTTTTGCGTTCTCTGCGGTTAACCGGTTTTGACCTGAGTAGTTACGACGGTTGAACGAAACATCAGCAGCAAGGGTCGGGCTTGCTGGTTCAGCATGGTCCTGACGTCGGCCCGCTCTCGCCGTTTTTTTTTCTTGTCAAGGTTTTCGTTTGATGTTATAGTCGACATCGCTCACCGCTCAACGGAGATACGTGCTGGATGGAGGATCCCTGATGAAAAAATCGATACTAACCACCATAACTTTTTTGCTGATGCTCGGCGTCAGTCAGGCAGCGGACTTCCCGAACTTCACGCAGAACGAGTTCACGACCGCTGAAAGTCTTGATCCGGGGATGACGCAGACCAGCATGAACTTCACGCTGGGTGATCACTATAAGAGCTTCTATCCCGAGATCCGCTACGGACTGGGTGCGCTCATGGAGGTCGGTGTCAAGTTCGGCGCAACGACGGCGCGATTTAACACGGGGGACAAGCTCGGCGCACTGCTGGGCATTGATCTCAAGTATCAGATCATTAAGGAAGCTGAGGGGATTCCGCTTGACCTGGCTGTTGACCTGGGTTTCGACAATACGATCATCAATAGCAGCAATGCGAGCGAGATCTCCTTTTCCACTATTTTGAGCAAGAGCTTCTCGCTCACGGAGCGGGGATACAAATTCACCCCCTACGGCGGCCTGGAGATGGCTTCGCTCTATGGATCATTGCCGGGGCTCAAGGACGAGACTTCCCTGTATATTTTTGGCGGATTTGAGTGGAAGCTGAGCCAGAAATTCATGATCACGATGGAACTCAAGACCGGCGATAACACCCAGGGCGGGCTCGGGGTCAGGTTCGAGTATTAAGATCGGTTGAACGGACACACCGAGTGCGCACGTCGTCATAAAATATGAAGCTCAGCAGGGCATTTCACAACGATCATTATGTCGCTTCCACGCACAGGGAATATTAAATACATACCGCTTGCAGTCATTTTCGAGGAACTGAGAACGGAGAAGGCCACGGGTACGCTGACGCTCAAGGGCGAGCGTGCGGAAAAGTCCGTATTTTTCAAGGAAGGCCAGATCATTTTTTCCAAGTCAACGGATATAAAAGACCGTCTCGGCGAGATACTCGTGAAGGTCGGCAAACTGAAGAGAGAAGACCTCGACAAGGCACTTGTTCTGAGCCGGAAGCACCTCGGGATGAAAAAGATGGGCGCCATCCTCGTCGAGAACGGCATGGTAGCTCCCAAAGAGCTTTTCAATGCGCTCAAGACCCAGGTGAATGACATTATTGTCAGTCTTTTTACCTGGAGCCAGGCCGATTATTCTTTCACCGAACAGCTTCCTGCCGATGTCATTCCGCTCCAGATAAATATCCAGGGATTGATCTCAGATATCATCAAGCGCTTAAAAAAGCAGGCATAGCGGCCCCGGCTGAATCTGGTCGGCGTAGGTGGAAGTTTCGCCGCTGATGCCGCCTGCAAGTTTCCGTTGCCTTTCAAGGCAGGGCAGGTATAATTCCAATCCATTGCGAGCAAACAGGGAGACCCCACGTGAAGGCCCTTGAGCAAACCTCATTTCCTGAAACGGCTGCGCGGATCAGTGCGCTTTACAACGAAGAGGACGATGCTTTGCTTCTTGCCATGCTGGGGCAGGAGTATGTGGTCCGCCACGAAGGGATCTTTCTCCACGGCCAAAAGGCGCCGGATATCCACACCGGGGTTATTCTCGAATATCTGTTCTCGTCGGGGATGGCCATGGACATGCTGCCGTGGCGCAGTATCGGCGACTTTACCGGACAGGCGCCCGCAGATTTCAGGAAAAAAGTTGAGCTGCCGGTAGCGCAATATGCAGGAGAGGTGATTGCCCGTTCCAACACGGTGCTGCAGATGATCGACGCAAAAATCGTACCGAGCCTGATCAACAGTGATCTGGCGATCACGGTGCGAGCGCTGCCGAAGGTCTCTCTGCATGTGGAACTTTCCCAGGAAAGCCAGGATTTTCCTGCCGAGGCATGGGTCCTGTTCTCGCACAATGCGAACGAGTTCCTGAGCGTGGCGGGCATGCAGGCGCTTGCGGAGCTCTTCAAAGAGCGGAT
>JANPMZ010000344.1:0-9996 GCA_031427195.1 Nitrospirota bacterium | reverse complement strand
CATGTGCTCGTGGCCGTGGATGAAGCCTATTTTGAATACGTGACGCATGCCGACTATCCCGAATCGCTGGACTATCTGCACGCGGACAGGAACGTGCTTGCGCTCCGGACGTTTTCCAAGATCTACGGCCTTGCGGGGCTTCGCATCGGCTACGGCATCACGACCCCGGCGATAGCCGAGCTGATGAACAAGGTGCGGCAGCCCTTCAACACGAATTCCCTGGCGCAGATCGGCGCCCTGGCTGCCCTGGCCGACCGGAAGCATGTGGAGAAATCCGCTGCGAACAACATCGAAGGAAAACGTTTTATCTGCCAGTCCTTCGACCAGCTCGGCATAACCTATTTTCCGACCGAGACGAACTTCGTCATGTTCGAGACCAGCCAGGACGGTCGGGAACTGTACAACAGCCTTCTCAAGAAAGGCGTGATCATCAGGCCCATGGGCGGCAACAGGCTCAGGGTCACGATCGGTCTGCCCGAAGAGAACAAGCGGTTCATGACCGAGCTGGAAGCGATCGTAAAAGGATAAATATATGATGGTCTCGTAAAAAGTACCCACTGCTGTCATTGCGAGGAGCGGAGCGACGCGGCAATCTCGACTTTTACGAATGCACCAATATACTCACTCCGGATTCATTAAGAGGCGACCATGATCATCGTCTTACGGCCTGATGTCACTGAAGAGCAGCAGGACCATATCATTAAAAAACTGAAGGGACTGGGTCTCCAGGTCCATATATCGAAAGGCACGGAGCGGACCATCCTCGGCGCCATCGGCGACGAGGCCATTCTGCAGAGCGTGCCGCTCGAAGCGATCCCCGGCGTCGAGAAAGTGCATCCGATCCTGAAGCCCTACAAGCTCGCGAGCAGGGAATTCAGGCCGGAGAATACCGTCATCGATGTGGGCGGAACGCAGATCGGCGGCAATCGCATCGTGGTCATGGCCGGGCCCTGCGCAATCGAGAACAAGACGCTGCTCGTGGAGATCGCAAAAGAGGTGAAGAGTGCGGGCGCTACGTTCCTGCGCGGCGGCGCGTTCAAGCCTCGCACTTCGCCCTATGCGTTCCAGGGCCTCGAAGAAGAGGGGCTCAAGTATCTTGCCGAGACCCGCGAGCGGGTCGGGTTGCCGGTCATTACCGAAGTGATGGACCCGCGCGATATCGACATGATCGTTAAGTACGCCGACATCCTCCAGATCGGCGCCCGGAACATGCAGAACTTCAGGCTGCTGAAGGACGTGGGCCGTTGCAGGAAGCCGGTGCTGCTGAAGCGCGGCATCTCGGCCACGATCAAGGAATGGCTCATGTCCGCTGAATACATCATGGCCGGCGGGAACCACCAGGTGATCCTCTGCGAACGCGGCATCCGCACCTACGAGACAGCCACGCGCAACACCCTCGATCTGTCGGCCATCCCGGTGCTGAAGCAGATGACCCATCTGCCGGTCGTTGTGGACCCGAGCCACGCGGTGGGCAAGTGGGACCTCGTGGCGCCCATGGCCAAGGCCGCGGTTGCGGCCGGAGCTGACGGGCTCATCATCGAGGTGCATTCGAACCCCGAAGAGGCGCTCTGTGACGGGGAACAGTCGCTGAAGCCGAAGAACTTCAAGCAGCTCATGGACGAACTGAGGCCCATTGCCATAGCGGTCGGAAGAACGATATAGCTGATAATAAAATATCCTATGACCGGTCTACCATAAAAACAACTCATGTCAATTCACTTTAAAAACGTAACGATCATCGGTGTGGGCCTTATCGGCGGTTCGCTCGCCAAGGTCATGAAGCTCAAGGGCCTTGCGGGCAGCATCACCGGCGCGGGCAGGAACAGGAGCACACTGGAGACGGCGATCAAGATCGGCGTGATCGACCGCATGGGCCAAAGCTCTGCGAAGGCCGTGGAGGACGCCGACCTCGTGGTGCTCGCTTCGCCCGTTGGAACGTTCAAGCAGATCGTGCGTGAGATCGGCCCTCATTTCAAGCCCGGCGCGATCCTTACCGATGTGGGGAGCGTCAAGGGCGGGCTCATCAAGGACATCGAGGAAAGCCTTGCCCCCGGCGTTCATTATGTCCCGGCCCATCCGATCGCCGGCAGGGAGAAGTCCGGCGTTGCCGAATCCATTGATACGCTGTTCCAGGGCCGCCGGTGCATCCTCACCCCGACGGTGCGCACCGACCGGAAAGCGCTGGAAGCCGTGCGCGACCTGTGGGCCGCGGCGGGAGCTGATGTGGTCGTCATGGATGCCGATCTGCATGATAAAATATTTGCCGCGGTGAGCCATCTGCCGCATGTCGCGGCGTTCGCCATGATGTGCGCGGTGGCGGAATTGAACACCGGGACCGAGGACTATCTCCAGTTCTCCGGCGCGGGTTTTCGTGATTTCACCCGCATTGCGGCAAGCTCTCCGGAAATGTGGAAGGACATCTGCCTCATGAACCGCGACCACCTTATCAAAATGATCGACCGGTATATCTTCTCGCTCAACCGGTTCAAGCGCGAGATTATTGCCGGAGACGAGCCGCGTTTGGAAAAACATTTGCGGGCTGCGAGCGATATAAGAAAGGGGCTGGGCTAGTGTCTGAGCTCAGAATACAACCGTCGCGCGGACTGAAAGGCGAGCTCACGCTGCCGGGCGATAAATCCATCTCGCACCGCTCGGTCCTGCTCGCGGCGCTTGCCGACGGCACGACCGAGCTCACCGGGTTCCTGACCGGGGAGGACACGCAGCATACTGCGCGGGCGGTACAGATGCTCGGCATCCCGGTCGAAGGGATCGGTTCGAGCCGTCTGCTGGTCCACGGCAAAGGCCTGGACGGCCTGTCGGAGCCTACGCGCGTGCTCGACCTCGGCAACTCGGGCACGGGCCTGCGCCTCCTTGCCGGCCTGCTTGCGGGCCAGGATTTTTTCTCGGTGCTGACCGGCGATCAGTACCTGACCAAACGCCCCATGGGCCGGATCGTTGACCCGCTCCGCCGGATGGGGGCACAGATCGACGGCCGTGCCGATGGGAAACTGGCGCCCCTGGCGATCCGTGGAGCGCGCGGGAATATCAAAGCACTGAACTATACGAGCCCCGTGGCGAGCGCACAGGTAAAATCGGCGATCCTGCTCTGCGGACTCTACGCAGACGGTGACACCTCGGTGAGCGAACCGTCAAAATCCCGGGACCATACGGAGCGGATGCTCAGGTCCTTCGGCGTCGATGTGCGGGAAGAGGGGCTCCGGGTCACGCTCCGGGGCAGGCAGCGGCTTACGACAATGGGCACGCTCGACATCCCGGCCGACATCTCGTCAGCGGCGTTTTTTCTGGTGGCGGCGTCGATCGTGCCGGGGTCGGATCTCATTGTGCGGAATGTGGGAGTGAACGTCACGCGCACCGGCATCATTGATATTCTGCTGGCCATGGGCGCCGACCTTAGCCTCGAAAACCGGAGAGAACAGGCCGGTGAGCCGGTGGCCGATATTCGCGTACGCTATCGACAATTGAAGGCCGTTGAGATATCCGGCGATCTTGTTCCCCGGGCCATTGACGAGCTCCCGGTCCTGGCAGTGGCCGCGTCCTATGCCGTTGGTACAACGATCATACGGGATGCAGCCGAGCTCAGGGTGAAGGAATCGGACCGGATCGCGACCATGGCGAAAGAGCTCAAGAAGCTCGGCGTCGCGGTCACCGAGCGTCCCGACGGGATGGAGATCAGGGGCGGTGATGCACTGACCGGGGCGCTCTGCGAAAGCCACGGCGACCACCGGATCGCCATGTCCCTTGTAGTGGCCGGACTGGCCGCACGCGGCGAGACCGTGGTGCGGGACACGGAGTGGATCGAAACGTCGTTCCCCGGGTTCGGGCAGCTGCTGCGGCACACGGCATATTGAAACAGTAAGGAGGCGGAAAAATGACAAGAATAAAATTGGCGGTATTCGTGCTTCTCATGGGCCTGTTCTGTTCGCTTACCGCAATGGCTGCGGAGAAGGACATCTTCGGCCCGGAGCAGTTCGATGTCAAAGAGCGGTACGGCAAAGAGAATAACTATACCCGGACCTTTCAGGCCTCGGAAGACCTGTATCTCATCAAGATCCAGAACGGCGAGCTGGCAGCCGGACGGACCGACTTTATCGAATTCACGGTGAACGGCGAAAAGATCCTCCAGGAGGATCGGTATGGCTTCGGCTTCATCGCCTCCTTTGTGAAGCTCAGGAAGGAAAATACCTTCGAGGTCAATGTGAAAGACGACAAGCCGTCCGGGTTCCGGAGGCCGCAGCTCCCCCCCCGGTCCGTAACGATCACGGTTATGCCGGCGTTGGCCAGGATCGGAACGGGCTCCGTGGGATTGGCGGTATGGGACCAGCTGAAAAGCATGATTGCCGCCGTACAAAAGATCAAGACCCCGGGTGGAGGGGCTCTGGCCTTTGCTGCTGCAAATCTGCAGAACGATCTTTCCGTGCGAACCGAAGCCATGAGAAAGCTCTCCGACCTGAAGGACCCCGGCGCGCTTGACTTTTTTCGGTTCATGTACAATAACTTCCTGGATAAGCCTGAGGTGTGCGGCGAAGCAGCTCTCGCCATCGGTGTTTTGCAGGATGTGAGCTCCATTCCCGCGCTCATGCGCGGCGTGTTTGATCCGGAAGAGAAGATCAGGGTCCCTTCAGCGCGGGCCTTGTCCTTTTATCCGGAAGCGGATACGACAAAACCGCTTTCTGAAGCACTGACAAAACTCGATATGATACGGATGACCGCGGTGATCCGCTCCATTGCCGCGGCCGAATGGAAACCGGTCAGTACGCTGATCGGCCTTGCCGGGGGTACGGATGTGAATGTCTCGAATACGGCTGTTGAGATATTGGGGACCACCCGTGATCCGCGGGCCGTGGACGAGCTGCTGAAATTTCTCATAGCCCCGGGCAAGCGCGATGTGCGGACCATCATTCTGGCACTGGGAGAGTCACGGGACAGCAGAGCGCTGGAGCCGCTGCTCGTGATCGCGAACGACCCGGTCAGGCGGAAGGGCCTGGAAGGGGCATTGGGAACAGCCTTTGCGAATCTCGGCGATCAGCGGGGCGTCGTTCCCATAACCGAGATGTTGAAAACACCCCTGACCAGGAGTGAGTTTGAGCGGCTGGCCGAGGCATACAAAAAACTCAAGGTAAAGGATGCAGCCGGTAAACCGTAAGGGCAGGGAGCGGTCGGCACGAGCGATATGCAAGAACTGAAAAAAAACCTGGTCATAGCGATCGACGGACCGTCGGGCGCGGGAAAAAGTACCGTTGCGCGGCTGCTGGCGCAGCGACTGGGGTACACCTATATTGACACCGGCGCCATGTATCGCGCCATCGGCTGGAAGGCGAAGCGGGACGGGATCGATCCCGCTGATGAACAGGGGCTGGTCGGGCTGTGCGCCCGCACAGAGGTCACGATCAAAACGGACCATGACGATCCTCGTATCGTTGTCGATGCCATCGATGTGACCGGTGAGATCCGCACCCCGGAGATGGGGATGATGGCTTCCGCGGTCTCAAAGTCCCCAGCTGTCAGGGCGCGGCTGCTGGGGCTGCAGCGGGAGCTCGGCAGTCACGGCGGGGTCGTGATGGATGGCCGGGACATCGGCACGGTTGTTTTTCCGAAAGCTGACCTGAAATTCTTTCTGGATGCCAGTCCCGAGGAACGGGGGCATCGGCGGTACTTGGAACTCAGGCAAAAAGGCCTGGATGTGGACCTGGACCGGATAACCCGTGAGATCCGGGAGCGGGACCTTCAGGACAGCGGGCGCGAGCTTGCACCACTCAAAGCCGCTGCTGATGCTCGCCTGATCGATTCGAGTGCCATGAGCATCGATGAGGTGCTGGTCTTTATGATGGATTTGGCCGGGAAGAGGATGTGAGTTGAGCATGGAGATCATTCTGGCGGACAAGGCCGGGTTCTGTTTCGGCGTCAAGCGTGCGATTAATACCGCCTTTGAGGCGACGACGACGGGCAACGTATACTGTTTTGGGCCCCTGATCCATAATCCGCAGGAGGTCGACCGGCTGCGCAAGGCAGGAGTGGAGACCGTTGATGACTTTTCGACCCTGAAGGAAGGAAACTCCCTCATCATCAGGTCGCACGGTGTACCGCCGTCCATCCTTGAGCAGGCGAAGAGCCAGGGACTCAAGATCATCGACCTCACTTGTCCCTTTGTGGGGAAGGCACAGCGTCATGCAGAGGCGCTCAGGGATGAAGGCTATCAGGTGGTGGTGGTCGGTGAAAAGGAACACCCTGAGGTCCAGAGCATCATCGGGTACGCAGGTAAGAACGCCGTCGTGATCGAAAACGTGCAGGATGTGGACGAGGCGAAGCTTCAGAACCGTATCGGCATTGTGGCGCAAACCACGCAATCATATAGTAATTTCTCGGAAATTGTGCTAAAATTGTTGAGTATTTCCAAGGAATTAAAGGTTTATAACACGATTTGCAACTCAACAACAGAACGGCAGCATGCAGCACAGCTCCTTGCCAAACAGGTTGACGTCATACTCGTTGTGGGAGGACGGAACAGCGCCAATACGAGCAGGCTTGCCACCATATGCCGGCAGGAGGGCAAACCGACGCATCACATCGAGATCGCCGGGGAGATCCGGCAGGAGTGGTTTCAGGGCGCCCGAAAGATAGGCGTGACCGCAGGGGCATCCACCCCGGACTGGGTGCTCAATGAAGTGCTGGAACGGCTGCAAAAAAACGATATCAGCCGATAGTGCAGGGATCGATACCCTATTTCAGGAGGTATGCCAGGTTCATGAATCAAGCACGAGAAAATTTTGATGGTGACGAGAACACTGGGGCTGATGAAGATAGCCAGGAATTCGCAAAGCTCTATGACCAATCCCTGAAGAGCTTCAAGTCGGGATCGATCGTCAAGGGCCGGGTGCTGCAGATCCGGTCCGGTGTGGTCATGCTGGACCTGGGCTACAAGTCCGACGGCATCATCCCGGTAGAGCAGTTCACGGAAGAGGAATTGAAGGCCCTCAAACCGGGAGAAGAGCTTGAGGTCTTCCTCGAGGCCGCAGAAGATTCGAACGGCAACCTTATCCTGTCGCGGGAAAAAGCGAAAAAAATGCAGGTATGGGATACGCTGAATCGTGCGCACCAGACCGGTGCGCCCGTCAAGGGCAAGGTGGTATCGACGATCAAAGGCGGGGTGACCGTAGATCTCGATGGCGTGGCAGCCTTCCTGCCGGGTTCGCAGATCGATATTCGCCCGGTGCGCAATCTCAACCAGCTTTTGGGCCAGACGCTTGAGATGAAAATCGTAAAGATGAACTCGGGCCGCGGTAATATCGTGCTGTCCCGCCGGGCGATCCTGGAAGAGCAACAGAACGTAAAAAAAGAAGAAACGCTCGCAGCGTTGACCGAGGGCCAGACCGTCAGCGGGGTGATCAAGAACGTCACCGAGTATGGCGCATTCGTCGACCTCGGCGGCATAGACGGGTTGCTTCATATCACGGACATGTCCTGGAGCAGGGTGGGGCATCCCTCGGAACTGTTCAAGATCGGCGACAAACTTGATGTGGTCGTTCTCAAGTATGACCGGGAAAAGCAAAAAGTGTCGCTCGGCTTTAAACAAAAGTCGCAGGATCCCTGGGCTGCAGCCGCAGAGCGTTATCCCCTGGGCGCCCGGGTGCGCGGCAAGGTGGTAAGCCTCACGGATTACGGCGCCTTTGTAGAACTCGAACACGGCGTCGAGGGGCTTGTGCATGTGTCGGAGATGTCCTGGACGCAGAAGGTCAAGCATCCGTCCAAGCTGGTCTCCGCAGGCGCCATGATCGAGGCGCAGGTCCTCAACGTCGACCCCGTCGGAAAACGCATTTCTCTCGGCATGAAGCAGATCGAACCCAATCCCTGGCAGACGATCGGCGAGCGCTACCCCGTGGGCGCCGAAGTGGAGGGCAAGGTCAAGACCATCACCGACTTCGGGGCCTTTATCGGACTGGAGGAGGGCATTGACGGGCTCATTCATATCTCCGACCTGTCCTGGATAAAGCACGTGAAGCATCCGTCGGAGGTGCTGAAGAAGGGGCAGACGGCCAGGGCCGTGGTCCTGAGCATCGATGCGCAGAAGGAACGCATTTCGCTCGGCCTTAAACAGTTGACGCCCGATCCCTGGGAGACCTTTATCCCCGGGCGCTACAAAGTGGGGCAGGATGAGACGGTGAAGGTAACGAAGATCGCCGACTTTGGCGTATTCGTTGAATTGGAACAGGGGTTTGAAGGCCTGATCCCGGCGTCGGAGTTCATGAAGGACGCTGCCGCTATCAAGGAAGGCGAGGAAGTGATGGCGCGCATCATCAAGGTCGACAAGGCGGACCGCAAGATCGCGCTGTCGATCAGGGCGCAGGTGAAGGGCAAGGACCGAACATCGTTGCAGGAGTATATGGGCCAGCAGCAGAAATTTGATACGACGTTGGGAGCTTTGCTCAAGGAACGGAGATAGGAAAACCATGAAAAAAAATCCCGTTCTGGTCGTGCTTGCGACGGCTGCGGTGCTGGGAGCGGTTTTTTTTGTGCTGCTCTTCCTGGCTTACAGTCTGACCGGCGATAAACCATCCGCTAAACTGCGGGTCGTGGGGCAGAACAAGGTGGCACTGGTCAGGCTCGAAGGGATTTTGCTCTCCTCCGAACATATTGTCGAGGAGCTGAACGATTATGCCGATGATTCGTCGATCAAGGCCATCGTGATCCGCGTCGACAGTCCTGGAGGAGGCGTCGTTCCTTCCCAGGAGATCTATAATGCGGTGAAGCATGCCCGGCAGGAGGGCAAGAAGGTCGTGGTGTCAATGGGATCGGTGGCCGCATCAGGCGGGTACTATGTTGCCGCCGCCGCCGACCTGATCGTGGCGAACCCCGGGACCATGACCGGCAGCATCGGGGTCAAGATGGAGTTCGCGAACATCGAGAAGCTTCTTGAAAAGATCGGGGTCAAGGGGATGGTCGTGAAGTCCGGTGAATATAAAGACGTCGGTTCACCGTTTCGTGAAATGACGGATAAGGAAAAGTTGCTTCTGCAGGGAGTGATCGATGATGTCCAGACCCAGTTCGTCATGGCTGTTGTTGAAGGAAGAAAATTGCCGGAGGCCGAGGTGCGGGCCATCGCGGACGGCAGGATCTTCACCGGCCAGCAGGCGCTGGCGCTCAAGCTGGTGGACCAGATGGGAGATCTCGAGTACAGTATCCGAGCCGCCGCCACTCTGGCGGGGATCAAAGGGAAGCCCTTCGTGGTGAAAAAAGAGAAGAAGATTCCGTTCTTCAATTATCTGAAGGAAGAAACTGCCACATGGATCGCAGAGGCCGTAGCACAGGGCATCAGTAGCGGTTCCGGAAAACTACAGTACCGTTATTAGCGGGATCGGTCAGAGGAGGGGTTGCATGACGAAGGCGGAGCTGGTAGACAAAATATCTGAAAAGAAGCCGGGGCTCACCAGGAAACAGGTGGAGATCGTGGTGAACACGGTGCTTGACGGCATCAAGGATGCCCTGTCCCGTGAGGACAAGGTGGAAATCCGCGGTTTCGGGAGCTTTCGCATCCGGCACCGGCGAGCCAAGGAAGGACGGAATCCCAAGACCGGCGAGACGGTCTCTGTTCCGCCGAAGAAGGTCCCCTTCTTCAAAGCAGGCAAGGAAATGAAGGAAATGGTGGACGGTAAGATCTGACACCGTTGTTCTGTTGTCCGTTCCCCGGTCGCTACGTGCAAAGTGTTACCATACTGTTCCAGTAACCACAGAGCCGCAAAAAGCCAAGCATGCCCCATCGGGGTGGTTCCCGGCTTTTTGGGGCTTTTGTTTTTCCCACGGGAACGGAGAAGACATGGTTTTGGAAATGTTCGACATGCTCGACTGCGCGGGCAGGAAAACAGGCGCTACGATCACCCGTGACGAGGCACACCGCACGGGTGCATGGCACGGGGCGTTCCATTGCCTCATTGTCTACGAACATCACCGGAAACCTTGTGTTCTGTTCCAGAAACGGTCCTC
>JANPMZ010000343.1:0-2041 GCA_031427195.1 Nitrospirota bacterium | reverse complement strand
GAGCTGGACGAACTCTTCAAAAAATAGAGCGTAAGGATATTTTCTGCATGCTGAACCTCAATAAAAGAATGATCGTCGGGCTTGCTGTCTTTGGCGTGGTCATTGCCGTCATGCTGTACTTGTTGTTCCCGCTCGGGATGGTGCAGTATCTTACGGACAAGCAACGCCTTCTGGCAGTGATCAAAGAGCACCCGACCGATGCGGCCTTCATCTTTATCGGGCTCCAGGTGCTGCAGGTGATTTGCGGCGCCGGTGCCCGGCGAGGTTACCGGATTCGTGGGCGGCCTGTTCTTCGGACCGTTCTTGGGCGTACTGTTCTCCACGATCGGCCTTACGCTCGGGTCGTGGCTTGCCTTTGTTCTTGCGCGGTTCGCCGGACGCCCCCTGGTCGAAACCTTCGTCAATCCGGAAACGATCAAGCGCTACGACTACGTCATGAAGCACAAAGGCCTGTTCCTTGCCTTCCTGATGTTCCTGATCCCCGGGTTCCCCAAGGACCTGCTCTGCTATCTCCTGGGCCTCGGGCACATGCGGCAGCGGGATTTCCTGATCGTCTCGACCACCGGCCGTCTGCTCGGCACCATACTTCTTACCATGGGCGGCACCTTATTCCGGGACCAGCGCTATGCAGCGTTCTTTTCCCTTGCCGGCATCAGCATCGCGCTGATCCTGTTCACGATGATCTACCGGGAGAACATCGAACGCTGGTTTCGGGGCATGCGCCTGACCCAGCATCTGAAAGCCCGGTCAGAGCGTATAAAGCGGAAAAAGCGCACGCCTCGTTAGACGCCCCGTTTCCCCTTGTTCCTGCGGTCCATATGGGCGCCGGAGATGCGGTCCTTGTACCGCTTGTTGATGATGGCGCACACCTCTTCGGGTTCGTCCACAATATGCATGAGGTCGATGTCCTCGGGGCTGATGGTGCCCGCAGCGAGCACCGACGTCTTGAGCCAATCGACCAAGCCCTGCCAGTACTCCTTGCCCACGAGCACCACCGGGAAGCCCCGTATCTTTTTCGTCTGGATCAGCGTAAGCGCTTCGAAAAGCTCGTCCATGGTGCCGAAACCGCCTGGGAAGATCACATAGGCGACGGCATACTTCACGAACATGAGCTTGCGCACAAAGAAGTAACGAAAATCGACCCGGATGTCCTGAAAATTATTAGCCGACTGCTCCATGGGAAGTTCGATGTTCAGCCCCACCGATGTTCCATTCGCATTCTGGGCCCCTTTGTTCGCAGCCTCCATGATGCCCGGTCCGCCGCCTGAGATAATGGCAAAGCCGTTCTTTGCCAGGTTCTCGGACACTTTCAGGCACTTGTTGTAGTAGGGCGAACCCGGCTCAAGACGGGCGCTTCCGAATATGGTCACGGCAGGGCCGATATTGTTCAGCGCTTCAAACCCTTCCACGAGTTCTGCCATGATGCGAAACACACGCCAGGTATCAGATTTTGCCAGATCTTCCATTCAATATTGCCCCCCTGTGTAAAGCACGTTCAGTATTAAAATCACATAACTATGACGCATTCGTAAAAAGTCATTATCCACCGCCGAGACGCGGAGGCACGGAGAAATGCACTTTGAAAATTATAAAGATTTTCTCGGCGTCTCAGCGTCTCCGCGGTTAAATCCGACTTCTTACGAAACCATCAACAATCAACCTGAAGAGTTATAAAGTTGGAACATTATTACGCTGCCGGCTTCCCCGCATACTCCTCACGGTAGATCTGCACAAACGCGGTCAGCAGTGTGACCACTAGCGGGCCAAAAAGCAGCCCCAGGAACCCATAGACCTGCAGACCGCCCAGCAGGGCGATGAACAGGATAAAGGCCGGGATCTTGGCCTTTCTGCCGATCAAAAGCGGTTTTAGAAAATTATCCGGCAAACTGACCAGCAGCAAGCCCCACACACCGAGCAGGACCCCTGAAAGCACCGATCCGGTCAGGTACAGGTAAGCTGCGCCGGGAAGCCAGACGAGCGCTGCGCCGCCGACGGGGAGCAGTGCCAGGAGCGCTGCCAGGAACCCCCAGAAGACGGCAAG
>JANPMZ010000342.1:0-2315 GCA_031427195.1 Nitrospirota bacterium | reverse complement strand
CCGGGGTCCTGCTGTTCGCCGATCATCCGGTCATGTTCTCCATCGGGGTCGGTATGACGGTCAGCGTGTTCACGGGGTACCTGACCTCCATTCTGGTCGTTCCGTCCTTGTGCGATATGTTCGTGAAGGAACACCGGCGGGCGGCGAGATCGTGAGGACCGGCGCATGGGCGGGGACGTTTCTGCTCCTGCTCATGGCCGGATGCAGTTCGGTCCCTTTTCAAAGTACGGTGCTGGTCCCGCTTGAGGCCGGGGACCCCTGGAACATCGTACAGCGATTCCAGGAAAGTACGCCGCAGCGATTTCAGTTGCTGAATACCGTTGTTTTTGAGTATAATTTCCGGAAATTTTCCGGGATAGGCACTGTGCAGGTGAACAGCGAGAGCGGCGTTTTTCATGCCGCCGGTATGAACCCCATGGGGGTAAAGCTTTTCGAGCTCTCCGGCGACGGTCGCAGCGTGACCTCCCGTTATGCGATCGAGGCTTTCACCCGGTATGGCGATATTGCCGCGGCAGTGGGAAACGATATCAGACGGATCTATTTTGATCTGGTCCCGGGCAAAGAAGCATTGATCCGGAAAAGAACGGACAAACTGATTTTCCGGCAACCGAGCGGCAGCGGTTTTCTGGAGTACCAGTTCGCCGGGGCGGCCGGCGACCTCATCAGGAAAACCTATTATGATGACAGCGGTATCCGGTGGCGGGTATCGTACTACGAATATCGCGACCAGCAGGGAAAACGCTGGCCGCAGGGAGTGGTTTTTATCAACTACGAATTCGGATACCGGTTGACGGTGAGGAATAAGGAGTTCACTTTTGAGTAAGATTAAATCAGAGCTCGAACAGTACATGACCGGCATGGAAATTGAGGGCTTGACGCTGACGACCCGCTTCACCTTCCCGCCTGAATTCATCGGCTTCCAGGGGCACTTCCCCGCGAAGAAGATCCTTCCGGGCGTGTGCCAGATCCAGTGCGCGCTCTCGACGCTCGAAAAAGGGCGCGGGAAAAACGTGGTGCTGAAAGAAGTCGTGCTTGCCAAGTATTTCTCCCCGTTGTTTCCTGACGACGAGGTGACCTGTGTGGTCAGCGACGGCGGAGCAACGAGCGGCGAACATACGATAAAGGCGGTCATCACGAAGAACACGGTCAAGATAGCAGAACTGAAGCTGCGGGTCTCTTTTGCAGGTCAGGGCGCAACCCGATAAGGCATGACGAGAAAAAAAACAATCTATTTTGAGCGGATTCCGGGCGCACCCGATCCGGTTGTGGTCGAGGTCAAACGGCGGGTCCATTTCAACGAAGCCGATCCCATGGCCATTGTGTGGCATGGACGGTATCCGCTTTATTTCGAGGAGGCGTCCGAGGAGCTGGGGAGAAAGATCGGCTTGTCCTATGCCGAGTATTTTGAAGCAGGCTTGCGCGCGCCTCTTGTGGAATTCCACGTCGATTACTTCAAGCCTCTCTTTCTGGACGAGGAGTTCACGATTCGCGCATCGCTGGTCTGGAACGAAGGGTCGCGGCTGAATACTGAATATCAGCTGGTCAAACAGGACCAGAGCATCGCCTCAAGCGGTTACATGGTGCAATTGTTCACCGATGACAAGACGGGAGCGCCCTTCATGGTCTCACCGGAGCTGCTCGACCGGGTACGCGGTAAATGGCTGGCAGGGGAGTTCCATACAAAGCCATGAATCCGGTCGTTGTCATGGCGGATATGGTGACCCCCTACGGCAGGGGAACTGAAGCCTGCTGGCAGGGCTTGCTGGGTGGAAAAACCGCACTATCCCGCGTCACCCGTTTCAAGACCGCGGCCTTCCATTCAGATTATGCGGGCATCATCAACGGCCTGCGGTATCACGAAGGCGCTTCCCTGGTTATGCAGATGATGGAGCTGCTGTTCGAAGGGGTCGGTATTCCGGAAGATGCACAGCTGCTGCTCGCAACGACCAAAGGCGAGATCGATCTGCTTGAACAGAACATGCTTGAACAGCAAGGCGACGTCGCCGATGCAATCGTGACCCGTCTTATCCGCAAAGTTGCCGGCCTGACCGGGATCAAGGGCGCGGGGCTCATCATATCGGCAGCCTGTACGTCGTCAGCAGCGGCGGCTGCGCAGGCTGCGGCCATGATCCGGAATGGACATGCGGACTGTGTGCTCGTGGTAGCCTGCGACAGTATTACAGAGTTCATCTTCTCCGGTTTCTCATCGCTCATGGCATTGGACAGCGGGCCGGCAAGGCCTTTTGACAAACACCGGGCAGGCCTGAACGTGGGCGAGGCAGCAGCTTACGCTCTTCTAATGAGCGAAGAACGGG
>JANPMZ010000341.1:0-3026 GCA_031427195.1 Nitrospirota bacterium | reverse complement strand
CCCCAAGACCCGGACCCTCATGCGCGTGCAGGTGCTGGACCATCAGGCGACCAGCGACGTCTTCGAACGGCTGATGGGCAAGGACCCCAAGGCGCGGTTCACGTTCATTCAGGAACGGGCGTCCTACGCAGAGCTGGATATTTAACGGGTACTTATTTGCCGCACCCCTGTTCTGCTGCCATGCCGCAATGCACGCGTTCGCGCGATTAACGACAGCTCCACCCTAAAGGATACCTGCCTGTGCTGTTACGGCTGTTTTACAAATTCCGTTCTTCCATGAGCGCCAAGATTGCGTTCATCGTTACCGTGCCGGTAGTCCTCATGACCTCGCTGTTTTCTTACCACCACTACATTCATGATCGGGATGGCCTTTTCCATGGCGCCGAGTCACCGCTGTTAAGCATGGGAGAGGGGCTCAAGTGGCCGCTCGAAGCGCTTATCAAAAGGAATGATCTCGTGGGTCTCCGCGAGCTTGTCGACCAGACGGCCCTCGGTGCGGACATCGAGCAGATCTCGCTTTTTGACAGCAAGGAGAATGTCGTCTACAGCAGTAAAAAGGAATGGATCGGGAAGCCGATCCTTGATATGGTCCCCGCGGCCATGACCGAGGAAGACAGCGCAGCGGTACGGAAGGCCTTCTCCGGCGGCTATTCCGCGTATAACGATCTCCAGAACGGTCAGTACTGCCTGGTCATGCCGATGAACTTCGGCGCGAAAGGTATAGGTGCCCTGCATATCAGCCTGAATGTCAGGTCCATCCAGGCCGAGATCAAACAGCGGGCCATCGATACGTTCCTTGCATTCGCGGTGATTTCCGTCCTCATAGGCTTTTTTCTCTATTTTCTTTTTCATTTCCTGTTCACCAGGCGCGTCAAGTCCGTATCCGAGGCTGCCATGAGATTTGCGTCCGGCCATATGGAGGCGCGTGCCGGTGATGACGGCACTGACGAGATCGGCTACCTTGCCACATCGTTCAACCTGCTTGCGGAAGAAATAACCAACTGGCGCGATAACCTGGAAGAGATGGCAAGCAACCGGCTGAACGAACTGCTGGTGCTCTTTGATATTGTGAATACCATCAGCCAGTCCCTTGAGCTCAAGACGGTGTTGCCGATCGTGCTTGATCGCGTGCTCGAAGACATGGGCACGCTCAAAGGGGCGGTCGTCCTCGTGGGCGGTGATGGCCGTTCCCTGAGCATTGCGGCCCAACGGGGGCTGTCCGATGAGAGTACTCGCCTGATCACCGAATCCGGTCAGGGATACGCCGGTGAGGTGATCCTGAAAAACAAGCCGATGCGCATCTCCGGAAATGAGGAGGAGCTCTCGGGCATCACGGGACTGAAGAAGGACAACATCGTATCGGCGCTGGTCGTGCCGATCAGCGCAGGCGGAGTCGTACTGGGCGTCCTGGCTGTGTACGGCGAAAAAAAGGACAAATTCACCGAGGAGAACGAGGCCCTGCTGGCAATGATCGGAAACCAGATCAGCGTCGCGGTCTTGAATGCGCAACTCTATCAGAAGACGCTCGACCTTGCTCAGCATGACGGTCTGACCGGCCTTGCGAACCGGCGGTATCTCATGGAACGGTTGCATCAGGAAGTGGAACTGGCGGAACGGTATCAGACCTCGCTTTCGGTGATCATGCTGGACCTGGACAAGTTCAAGTCGTTCAATGATTCCTACGGGCACGTGAAAGGCGATGAGCTCCTGAAGGCCTTTTCGTCCATGGTCAAAAAAGCGGTACGTTCAACGGACATTCCCGGCAGGTATGGAGGGGAAGAGTTTTGCGTCGTGCTGCCGAACACCTCGGTCAAGGGCGCCCTGGTCATCGCCGAACGCATCAGGGCGGCCATGGAGGCCTTGCGCATCCCCCTGGAAGACGGCCAGCCCCCCGTGGGAAGGACGGCGAGCATCGGGGTGGCCGAATTCTCAGCCGGGGACTCCATTGAAAAACTGCTTTCCCATGCCGATGCCGCCCTCTATCAGGCAAAAGAAGCAGGACGGAACAGAGTTGAGTGTTCATAGCGCGGCCTTTTGACACGATTCAAGATTCAAAAAGGAATATTCAATATTTTAAATATTGAATCTTGATGAACTCGTAAAAAGTCTTAAAAGCCGTCTTTGCGAGCGAAGCGAAGCAATCTCGCAGTTCGTATCTGACTGATAAATCGAGATTGCCGCGTCGCTCCGCTCCTCGCAATGACGGCAGGGGGGGGGGACTTCTTACGAGACCATCAATCTTAACAGCTTGTTGAAAAAGGCCTCACTTGCAGCCTGATTCGTCATCCCCGTGAAAACGGGGATCCAGTAACAGCCTGAAAAGCCTGGATTCCCGCCTGCGCGGGAATGACGCAAAAGGGAGCGAAAATCATTTTTCAACAGCCTGGTAAATTTTGAATCCTGAATTTTGAATCTGCTCTCCCGTCAGTTTCCTGTGCAGTCTTTCTGATTGACACCTCTTTTCATTATCTGGTATAGTACATAAACCGTTCATTTTGCAAGGAGTTTTGCGACATTTTATGATACAGCCATCTTTTGAAGAGTTTAAGCAACGGGCGAAAAAAGGCAACCTGATACCGGTCTATCGCGAGATCCTTGCGGATATGGAAACGCCGGTGTCTGCTTTCCTGAAAATCGACGACGGGTTTCATTCCTTTCTTCTGGAAAGTATGGAAGGGGGAGAAAAATGGGCCCGCTACTCCTTTCTCGGCAGCCGGCCGTCGGTTATCGTCAAGAGCTCCGGCCGCACCGTGGAGATCACCCGTGCAGGCAAAAAGCAGAAAACGCAGTTTGACCGCGACCCGCTTGAAGCAGTAAAGATGCTGCTCGCCGAATACAAGCCTGTGCCAGATCCATCGCTGCCGCGTTTTTTCGGCGGGGCCGTGGGGTTCATGGGGTACGATGTGGTCCGCTTTTTCGAGGACCTGCCTGCCAGGCCGAAGGAAGGGCTGGACATTCCCGATGTCTTCTTCATGATCACCGATACGCTCGTGATCTTCGACAATGTCACGCACAAACTGAAGGTC
>JANPMZ010000340.1:0-2118 GCA_031427195.1 Nitrospirota bacterium | reverse complement strand
GGCTGCGGGTAAGACAACGGAGGCCTCCTCGGGTGGTGGTATGGTTACGGTCGTGGCGAATGGACGGCAGGAGGTTCTTTCAATCAAGATCGATGCTTCTGTTGTGGACCCCAAGGACATCGAGATGCTGCAGGACCTGGTAACAGCAGCCGTAAATGAAGCGCTCAGAAAATCCCAGGAACTCATGAAGGATGAAATGGCCAAACTGACGGCGGGCATGGGCCTTCCCCCGGGGCTGCTATAGAGAGAGTGCGGATCTAAACTTCGGCGTGCTATGGATCAGGGTGGCCAGAACAAGATGGTAGTAGTGACAGAACAGGAACGATCGCCCCGGGTTTCTTCACGACCGGGCCGACAGGGAAAAGCTGGCGCGCAGGTCGTGGAAGTATCGGGACAGGCCCTGGGCAACATGGTCGAGGCGTTCTCAAGTCTTCCGGGTATCGGAAAAAAAAGCGCCGAACGCCTTGCCTTTGCTATTCTGAGCATGCCGCGCGAGGAAGCCTTCGGGATCGCGCAGGCCATTCTGGATCTGAAAAACAAAAGCCGTTACTGCACGGTCTGTAATAACATTACTGAGAACGAGGTTTGCAGCCTCTGTCGTGACGAAAAACGCGACTCTTCGCTCATCTGTGTTGTGGAAGAGCCGAGCAATATACTTATCCTCGAGAGGACCGGTATTTTTCGGGGCCGCTATCATGCGCTCATGGGAGCCATCTCGCCGCTTGACGGCATCGGCCCCGAGGACCTCAAGATCGATGGTTTGATGGATCGGCTCAGGGCCGGCGGGGTAAAAGAGGTCATCATCGCAACGAACCCGACCGTCAAGGGCGAGACGACTGCCCTCTATCTTTCGAAATTGATCAAACCGCTCGGCATCAGCGTCAGCCGTATCGCCTATGGGCTCCCGGTGGGAGGGGATATAGAGTACGCTGACGAAAACACGGTGCAGCGGGCGCTTGAAGGCCGAAGAGAAATGTGAACAGATTGCGGATTGCGGATTGAACAAGGAACCCGAAATCGCAAAGCCGCAATCCGAAATTGATTGCTACCTAAATCCTGCAATCGTTTTTCCTGACCGAGAAACACACACTGCCCATCACCCGAAACAGATTTTTGTTGCGTGCAACAGCAACGAAGCGCGGCAACGGCGGCTCTCGTAGTCCCGGAACGATGTCTCCTCTGTCATTTTCAGCATGCCCGGCGGCCTGCCAGCGCTTCAAGACTAGCGTGAAGGCGCACCCTTCCCCGTTGATGTCTCGAAAGCCAAGCCTCATTTCTGCCCCTTCGTTTTGTACGTGTCAGAAGGATACGGTTGCCCATATTCCGCTCCCCGATCTTCCACGCTTCTTGATGAAGAAAGGCCCTCGGCAATTTCAAAACGAGTTGGCGATGGCCGCCCGTTGGTCACATCGGAGAATTGCTGGCGGGCGTTCGGGGCGCGTTCGGCGTGAACTTCGTTCTTTACCTTGTTCCAAAACCCAAGCTTGTTCATGAAATTCATTACCGGCAACAAGCCCGCGTGTATCGTAAGGCGCTTGCCGGTCATCTCGGTCTTGACGGTCCTGACTTTCGGCTGTTTTTTCCGCTCTCGTTGTGATATCTTCTTCACGGAAAACGTGGCTTCCTTATCGTTAGCTATCGTGTCTATCTCTTTGGAGCTTCTACCTGTTCCACTTCTTGTGCGCAATAAAATTGATACGGATTGCAGGGTTTAGGCGGGAGGATATTATTATGGCAGAAATGATTGAGATCAGATGGCATGGCCGGGGCGGTCAGGGCACCGTGACCGCGGCCAAAGTGCTTGCAGACGCCTGTTTATCCGGCGGCCGCAACGTGCAGGCCTTCCCGGAATACGGACCGGAGCGCGCCGGTGCGCCGCTCCGCGCCTACAACCGGATCAGCGAGAAGATCCTTCGGATGCACTGCCCGGTGCTGAATCCCGGTGTGGTCGCGGTGGTGGACGCGACGCTCCTCGACGCGATCAATGTCGCCGAGGGGGCGAAAGACGACGCGGTTTTCATCATCAACACGGGCAAAGACCCCAAGGACGTGCGGGCGAAGTTGAAAGCCAAGCCGAGCCAAAGGGTCTTCACCGTCGACGCGTCCAGAATCGCAACC
>JANPMZ010000339.1:0-8536 GCA_031427195.1 Nitrospirota bacterium | reverse complement strand
GAACATGATCATGTGCCCGAAGGTGCGGTCATAGGTCACGCCGAGGATCACTTCCTTGCCGCCTTTGACCATTTCGCTGATCATCACGCCCTTGATAAAGGCCTCGCGCATGATGCGCCGGGCGTTGGTCGTGATGTCCGTAAACGCTTCTTCCGCTTCCTGCGCGGTCTTGACGTTCACGCGCACGCCGCCCACGTCGGTCTTGTGCAGGATGTCGGGCGACAATATTTTCATCACCACCGGGAAGCCGATCCGGGCAGCCTGCTCAGCTGCTTCACGAGAGGTCCGGGCGACCGCGTGCTTCGGAAACTGAAATCCGTAGTAGGTGAGGAGCTTCATGGCTTCTTCTTCGCCCACCTGGTAGATGCCCTGTTTCAGGATGGATGAAACGGTCTCGGCAGCCGCATCGAAATTATGCCAGCAGGTGGAAAGCTCCTCCTGGACCACATTTTCCCAGGCCTGCTGGTCCGCCAGTCGCTTGAAAGCTTTGACCGCGAGCTCGGGATAGGAGAAGTTTGGAATGGAAGCCTTCTTCAGCTTGTCAATTGCCGACCGCACCCGTTTTTCTCCCATGAAGGATGTGATAATCGGCTTGTCCGTGGTCTGCGCTGTCGCGATGATCGCATCGGCGGTCTTTTCCATGTCCGTCATGGCCTGAGGCGTAAGAATCACGAGGATGCCGTCAACGTTGGGGTCCCGGGAGGCCTGTTCGAGCACGGCCGCGTACCGCTCCGATGTGGCGTCGCCGATCACATCCACAGGATTGAAGACCGTGGCATTGGACGGCAGCTTCAACGACATGGCCGTGATGCTCTCCCTGGTCATGTGCGGAAGCGCAATGCCGAGCCGCTCGGCAGTATCCGCCGCGATAATGCCCGGACCGCCGGCATTGGTGATCACGAGCAGGCCGTTCCCGTTTGGGATTTTCCCCTCGGAAAAGGCCATGGCAGTATCAAAGAGGTCCTGCACGCCCTGGGCCCGCACGACGCCGGTCTGTTTGAAGGCGGCGTCGAAGGCAACGTCGGAACCGGCAAGGGCGCCGGTGTGGGAGGAAGCCGCACGCGCTCCGGCTTCGGTGCCGCCGGATTTGAGCAGGACGATGGGTTTCATCTTTGTGGCTTTTTGAGCGAGCTCCATGAACCGCTTGCCGTCCACCACGTCCTCGATGTAGCCGAGAATGAGGCTTGTTTCCGGGTCGTTCATGAAGTACTCGATGAAGTCGAGCTCCGACAGGTCGGCCTTGTTCCCGAGGCTGATGAACTTCGAAAATCCTACCTCGTTGCCGATGGCCCAGTCCATGATAGCGATGCCCATGGCGCCGGACTGCGAGAAAAAACCGATGGAGCCCCGGGGCAGCATGTCCGCGGCAAAGGTGGCGTTCATATCGTTCGCGGTATTGATGAGCCCCAGGCAGTTGGGCCCCAGGATGCGGATGTGCTGTTCGTTGCTGATCTTTTTCAGTTCCTCTTCAAGCAGGGTCCCGTCCTTGCCAGCTTCCTTGAATCCCGCGCTGATGACGACAGCAGACCGGATGCCGGCGGCAGCGCATTCCCGGAGCGACGCAGGCACTAATTTAGCCGGAATGACGATGACCGCAAGATCGATCTCCTTGCCGACGCCTGAGATCTTTTGATACGTCTTGATCCCCAGGATCTCGCCGCCTGCGGGATTGATTGGGTAGAGGCCGCCCTTGAAATTGAATTTAATTAGATTATTCAGGACAGCAAAGCCGACCTTTTTGGGGTCGTGCGAAGCACCGATAACAGCTATGGAGCGGGGATTAAAAAGCGCATCAAGCATGGTGTAAGTGTAATTGAGAATCAACGCAGGGTCAAGGGAAGAAAAGGCGGAAGTCGGGGCAGAGGGCAGGTTTTTCGGACCCTGATCCCTTGCCCGTGACCCCGGTCATAATTTGTGCCCAGCCAGTTTTTCGCGCTTTCAATGGTGTCGAAGGTGTAGAATTTTCGCTTGGAGAACAGCATGACGGCATTCAGTCTGCGACGAAGACAACTATCTCCTGGCCCTTGTCCGCCTTTCATTCCCGCGGCTTCCGCCGGAGAGCCGGGCACCACGCCGGAAAGCCTGAACCCTTTGCCCTGATACACAAAGTCAGGGATCGTGCCGAGGCTTACCTTTTTTACGGTCTTCGATGAAGATTGGCAGCGGCCGGGGCAGTTCCCGATACGGTCTCGATATCGACGCCCGTCACGAACCCTGCCCCCCGGAAGATATGCACCCACTCTTTTGCCGAACCTGCGCCGAGCACCAGCAGCTTCGCCTTCCCGAGCCTGCCCACGGTGTCGAGGTTCACCTTGCCGATGCCCGACAGCTACATCACGGTCTCCATCATTGTTTCTTTTGAGAAGACCGTGGGCAGCAGGGCCAGTGGCTCCCGCGCAGTCAGTTTGCCCATCTCGACCTTGCGCGTCTTTCCGTCAACATCAGGCAGAAGCACGGTCAGGGGAGAATCGACAACGAGCCATCGCCCTTTTGCCACATTGGCAGGTACATTGCCCTCAAAGACAAGGTAGCTGTACTGGTGATAGTGCGGCAGCTTCCGGCCCAGGCCGGGCAGGGCGTCTGCGCGGTCCGCTGCGATGAACAGAAGGGCCAGATCCCTGTTCTTCGGAAGCCGTGCGGAAAATACAAAAGCATGTCCGCTCCGGCCGAGCTCCGTCTGGCTGATGTGGACGGACTGAGGATTTATCAGCACACCATATCCTGACAGGGCAACCGTTGTTTCGTTCAGAAAGCGGTTCTCCCAGCCGAGAAGGGTTACGGCGCAATCCGCGGGAAGAGCCGGTACCTCTGCATCAAGCTTCACCTCAACCTCATCCGGTCCGGACCTTCCGATGGATGCGGCAAGAGCGCGGTAGGCCTGGAGCAGTTCCTTGGGCGCTGACGACGGCAGCAGGACCAGCATCTTTTTTGCGCCCAGCGCCTGCGAGATGGCCGGCGGCAGTTCCGAGCTATCAAGCCTGCGGAACAGGTCGAACTCGGGATCGATGTCCAGCCTGAGAGGACGGCCGGGGATGCGAAGTTTCAGCTCCTGTTTTTTCTCCGACATCGTTACGATCGTCTGGAACGCCTTGTCTTTCCCTCCCATGGTGATCGCAACAGGAACACGCAGGTGATAGGCTTCGCCCGGTTGTGTCTGTTCGAGCCGGGCCGTGAGCACAAACCCGTCCTGAACTGCAAGCGCCGTTGCTTCGCTCACCTTGAGGACCGGTGCGCCTGTTCGCGCGACCCATTGTTCGAACGCTTGCGACAGGTCTTTTCCCGAAGCAGTTTCGAAGCTCTTGCGGAGCTCATCAAAGCTCGCCGAACGGAACCGGTAGTTTTTATAGAAACCCTGCAAGCCCTGCTTGAAGACGTCATCGCCCAGCTTTTGCCGCAGCATGTGGAAGAACATGAGCGCTTTGCCGTAGCCGATAGCTTCGGAGGACGAACTGTGGCGCGTGCGGAACTGCGTAAGCGGAAAGTCCTTGTTGCCGAACACGTAATCAGCATACTTCTGGAGCGTGTTCAGCCGGTACTCGGCCCCACCTCCCTGCTGCTCTTTCATCAAATGGTCCGCCAGATACGCGGTGAGGCCTTCTGACCAGTTGCCTTTCTCATACTCCGGAAACACGCTGTTGCCCCACCAGTTATGCAGAATCTCGTGCGGATAGGAGGTGTTGATGATGAACGGCAAACGGATGATCTTCGGCCCGAGCAGCGTGAACGAAGGCATGCCGAAGCCTGTTTCCCAGAAGTTCTCCACGAGCGCGAACTTTTTGTAGGGATAGGGCCCGATGAGCTTGTCGTATAGGGCGAGATAGCTTGCGGTGGCGTCAAGATATTTCCCTGCCAACCCCGGATCGGGCGTGCGCAGGAATGCCATGGTTTCGGCATGGCCTGCAGGCCTGACGTATTCAATGAACTTCGCGGCCACAAGGTAGATCTCCTCCTGCGGTTCCGAAGATTGCCAGCGGACCGTGGTGTTTTTGCTCTTTCGCTCGTGGAGCGTCCGTTCACCCTGGCTCACCACGTCCCACTTCTCCGGCAGCGTGACCTCGAGCTCAAAGGTCATGAAGCCCGTGCCGAAATCGGGATACCAGTTCGTATTCCCCGACAGGACCGCACCGTCACCCGTGATCAGCCCCGGCGAATCCTGGAACCCCCGCGCCTGTTCCGCGCCTGTCGTCTCCAGCGGATGATTGATGACGCCGCGGTACTGGAGCGTGAAAGTGCGGACCGCGACCGGAAGCCGCACCCGATAGACCTCAACAGGAACCGCACGGGCGGCGGCTGCCGTTTTCGTTATCTTCACGCCCGGGGTCTTTGACTGGGGCTTGAGACCGGCGTGCAGAACAAAGGTAAGGTCGTCCGGCGTCCCGGCAGGCAGCGTTATCGTGTCGATGACGCTCAGACGATGCTCGGTCGGCGAGAGCGTGACCTTGAGGTCGTGGTGGACCAGTTCAGCGGCACCGGCAGGAAGAGGGAAAAATGGCAATAGAAATACAATGAGAACGAATACGGATCTCATGGCTGTTGTTCTCCATTTTTTGCAGTTGCAGACGTTGCCTGCGCCAGCCATTGTTCGATAGGGCCTCTGACCTTGCATCTCATTACAAATTCCGCCTGTCCCCGTTAGTATCCTCGGGTCCTTTCCTGAGGGCCAGGAAATATCTGAGCGCCGACTGGCAGATGCCGTAGAGGGCCAAACCGCCGGCATCGGCTCCGAGATCAAAGAGCGAACAACTGCGGTACGGCAGATAGGCCTGCGTGATCTCGATGGAAAGGCCGTAGGCGATCAGAACAAGCACTTTGGTCCGGAACGTCCAGGCAGGAAAGGAAAAATCGACCAGTAGTGCGAGCATAAAAAAAGCCAGCACGTGGCCGACCTTGTCGTTCATATCCCCGGCAACCGGGATGGTGAGGCGGGTCGTGGTCATGAAGGATATTGCCAGCAGTGCCACGACCAGAAGGACGCGGAACAGCGTGGCACGATCGTGGGTGATGGTAAGGATCTGTGGCATCATTGGTCCTTTGCTTTATCATGAAGGTCGTACTCCAGCGGCCTGCCGTTGCAGCATGGGCAGCAGCGCTTACTGGTACCAGTATAGCCGTTTACCACGTCAGGGGCAAACGAAAACCCGCCGGCGGCATGGGCCCATCAGAACGCATAAAAATTGACGGGCTCGTAAGAAGTCGGATTTAACCGCGGAGACGCTGAGACGCCGAGAAAATCTTTATAATTTTCAAAGTGCCTTTCACCGCGCCTCCGCGTCTCGGCGGTGGATAATGACTTTTTACGAATGCGTCAAATTTATTGTTTTTCATTTTTCGCTATGGTATCGTGCGTGCACCTGTTTCATTGTTCCGAAACTATGCCCATGAAGAGCTCTCATCAAAAATCCGGAGGCGGACTCTCCCGCCGCGTGCGCTTCCCTGAAGATGAAGCACGGCTGACCTGGCTTCCCCTGTTGCTCGACGCCTATGCCCTGATCGACACGGGCGTGGCAGTCGCGGTGCGGAATGGAGAAAAAGAACGCGGCACGGGGATCGCCTGTTCGCGGGGATGTGCCGTATGCTGCGGACAGAAGGACATACCGGTCTATCCCCATGAACTGGTGGGGCTTTACTGGTATGCCTCGGAAAAATTCGGTCTGCCGGGCCGCCAGGCGCTGAAGGAGCAGCTCGCCGGCCGCCAACCCGGTTCTCCCTGTCCCTTCCTGGTCCAAAACGCCTGCTCGGTCCATCCGGTCAGGCCGGCCGCCTGCCGGTGGTTCAATATCTTCGGAACTCCCTGTGGTCCGGGGGAAGACCCCTACTACACCCGGCGTGCAGACGTGCTTGTTCCTATCGAGGATTACACGGACCGTGCCTTCAGCGCTGTTCTTGCTTTCTATAATTTAAAGAAGAGCGATGACCTGACTCGCTCCCTCCGGCTTGTACGCAGCTGGATCATGAACCTTCAGACCTGCGACTGGACTAAATTGCTTCTTACTATGGAAAAAGAGCCTGCCCAGGAACTCTGAACCATCCGAAAACCGCATTCCCCCGGGCTCCGCACCGTCACAAATAAATTTGCTCAAAACAAAAAGATAGCACATTCCTATTGACTTTCAGGCGCAATATATTACAATACCATGGTTGCAAATACCACTTTTACAGTGCTCATGGAGGTAATGATGAAACGGATAATACGCGCGGTTTTCTTTATCTCTATACTCATGCTTGTCCCGCTTCTGGCCTTTCCCCAGGCTGTCCAGCAAAAGCTCCTTATCGGCCTCATTCCGGAGATGAACGTTTTCAAGCAGAAGGAGCGCTTCCGCCTGCTCGGCGACTATCTCTCGAAAAAGACCGGGGTTGAGGTGAAATTCACCATCCTGAGCCGCTACGGCAACATCATTGACCGCTTTACGTCCGAGAACATGGACGGCGCCTTTTTCGGTTCCTTTACCGGCGCGCTGGCCATTGAAAAGCTGGGGGTCGTCCCCCTTGCCCGTCCGGTGAACCTCGACAACACGTCGTCGTATCGCGGGTACCTCTTCGTGCGCCGGGACAGCAAGATCCGTGATATTAACGGCATGAGAGGCAAGAGAATGGCCTTTGTCGAAAAAGCGACGACCGCCGGATACATTTTTCCGCTTGCCTATCTTAAGGAACACGGCATCAAGGACAGGGACCACTTCTTCAGCAGTTTCTATTTTACCGGCAGCCATGATGCGGCGATCCATGCGGTGCTGGAAGGAGAGGCCGATATCGGCGCGGCCAAGCACAGCATCTACGACCGGGTGAAAGCGGACGATTCGCGCGTGGTCCGCGACCTGGTCATTATTGCCGAATCGCCCTGGGTGCCCTCGAACGGGCTGTGTGTGCGCAAGGGGCTCGATGAAGGGCTTAAGCAGAAGCTCAAGCAGGCCTTGCTGAGCCTGGACAAGGACCCCGAAGGAGCTGCTGTGCTGCTGCAATTCGGCGCCCTCCGGTTCATTGATACGAACGTCAGCGACTACCGGCCGGTTTTTGAGATGGCCAAAAAAGCGGGGATCAATATAAAACAGTATGACTACCGGAACAAATAACGTACAGGGGCATCGCTCCTTTGCAGCAGGGACTGACCTGGTATGAAACGAAAGATCCTACTGTATTTGCTCGCCCTGTTTCTCTTCACGGTCCTGGGAACAGGCTTTGCGACGCTGTATATCATTAACACCACCGGCACGCTCAGCCGGCTGGTCAAGCTCCACCAGATCGAAAACCTCCGGCAGGACCTTATCGTGTCCATCCAGGCAGTCCAATCCGACCTGTACACCGTGAACACCGCCCTGGGCCGACAGCTTGATGATATCTCGGACAGGGTCAACCGCCTGAACAGAGCCTCGGCAAACTGCACATCCTGTCATCACTCGCCCGAGATCTCCGCGCAGCTCAACACGATCCGCTCCATGATCCTCGAATATGAGCAGGACCTGAGCTATTACATAACCGCATCAGCCAACAGTCGGCACATCCTGAAGCTGAAGATGGAGGCGTCCGCGACCGGCAACAAGCTGCTGGTGGAGACCGAGAAAATGTCCATCCAGGCCAGCAGTCGGCTCGAGAACATGACGCGCGACGTCATGAGCAAGATCAAAAAAGCCTGGGTGATCATTTTCGGCATGATGATCGCCACCTTTGTCTTCGGCACCGCCATTGCCCTGCAGCTGACCGCCGCCATTACGCGGCCCATCACCATCCTGGTGGAGGCCACGAGGCGGATCGCGGCGGGCGAACTGGGCTACCAGGTCGTTGTTGCCGACAAGACCGAGTTCGGCGAACTTTCCTCCAATTTTAACATCATGAGCGCGGCGCTAAAGGACGGCTACGCCAAGCTCGAGACCGAGATTGCCGAGCGCAAAAATACCGAGGAAGCGCTGCGCGAAAGCGAGGAACGCTACGCCCTCGCCGCGCGCGGCGCTAACGACGGCCTCTGGGACTGGGACCTACGCACGAATACGATCTACTACTCGCCCCGGTGGAAAACCATGCTGGGCTTCGGCGACCTGGAAATAGCGAACGCCCCCGAGGAATGGCTGGGCAGGGTCCATCCCGATGATCGGGTCGCGCTTGAGGCGATGATAGCCGCACACCTCACCGGAGGCAGTCAGCCTTTCGAGGGAGAGTTCCGCATCCGCCAGAAGGACGGCGCCTACGGCTGGGTGTTGAACCGCGGTATGGCCGTGCGCGGCAAGACCGGCCAGGCCTATCGCATGGCAGGGTCCCAGACCGATATCACTTCGCGGAAGCGCGTCGAGGCGCAGCTGCTGTACGATGCTTTCCACGACGCCCTTACGGGGCTGCCGAACCGGGCGCTGTTCATGGACCGGCTACAGCACACCATCGATACCGCCAAGCGGCGCTCAGACTCTCTCTTTGCAGTCCTGTTCCTCGATATGGACCGCTTCAAGGTTATCAATGACAGCCTGGGCCACCTTGCCGGCGACCAGCTGCTCATTGCTGTCGGCAAAAAAGTATCCGGCTGCCTCAGGCCGGGCGATACCGTGGCACG
>JANPMZ010000338.1:0-7855 GCA_031427195.1 Nitrospirota bacterium | reverse complement strand
CAGGTGCATAAATGTCTGCGTCGTAGGGGCGCAATGCTTGCGCCCTTGCTGCTGTTGCCATTTCCACCAGGGCGTATGCAATACGCCCCTACAAAAACGACTGTCGGAATGACAGGATTGTGCCCCATGCTGAATAGTTACCTAATAGTAAGGATTCTCTCTGCGTCTTTGCGTCTCCGCGGTTAAATCCGGTCCTATCACTTTAAAAGCCCCAGAACGATCACCAGCGGTATTGCTATATATCCGAGAAACAGTACTGTAGCGGTAAGCGTACCCGCTTTTATCACGATGGCCAGGCTTCTGTCATTGTTCATTCCCCAGGTCTGGAACGAGCTCTGTATCCCATGGGTCAAATGGAACAGCAAGGCGGTCATGGAGACGACGTACACCAGCACGATGCTCATATGCTGAAAGGTTCGCACAACCATGGAAAGAACGTCGGGTCTGCCGGCGGCATCAAGGTTCCGTGCGGCAGCAATGGCGGGGTCCGTGACCTGAAAGGTGAACTGCAGGAGATGATATATAAGGAAAGAAAAGATTAAAGCTCCTGACCAGATCATGTTCCGTCCTGCGAAGGTTGTGCTCAAATGGCTTGCGACTGCGTAGTTTTGCGGTTTTGCAGCGCGGTTCTCAAGCGTTACCACGATGCCGAGATAGATGTGGAGCAGGATTGCTGCGATCAGCAGCAGCCGGATGGCCCAGAGGAAGGGCGGAAAGGCACGCAGACCGGCGGCATAGGCGTTTAGCCAGTTCACGTAAATGAAGGAGTTTCCCAGAGCGTGGACGATGACATAAAAGACCATGAGCTGGCCGGTCAGTGCCATCATGATTTTTCTGCCGACTGTGGAGGTTGGAAACATGACCGGCTCCTTCTGCAACGCAATGACATAATTATACTTGAATAGGAAGGGCATTACAAGGGCACTGACCTCGGCTTGACAATAGATCCCGGTGTAGTGTATTTGTAGTATCGTATAGGAGGTTCGCCATGAGATCAGTGATGTCAATAAGCCTGCCTGACAAGATTGCCCGTGAGCTTGACAGGTTCGCAAAGAGCCAGGGGAGGAACAAGAGCGACGTTGTCAAGGAATCGATCAGTATTTATCTTTGGGAGTCCCGGTTTGAGGGCGCGCGAAAAAACCTCGGCGCACGGGCGAAAAAGAAGGGCATGGTAACGGACGAGGATATTTTTAAGGAAGTTTCGTGAAAGCGGTCTTCGACGCCAATGTACTCCTTGCGGCCTTTCTCACCAAAGGCGTCTGCGCAAAGCTTCTGACGCGGGCGCGGAAACAGCAATTCAACCTCATCACCTGTCCCTTCATCCTGCACGAATTCGAACGCATCCTTACCAAGAAGTTCTCAGTGACAAAGCAGGAAAAGGAAAACGCCCTGGCGTTGATCGCCGAGACGGCACCGGAGATCGTGCAGCCTTCCGAGACTCCGGTCGGGGCTTGCCGGGACAAAGATGATGACAACGTCCTGGCCTGTGCCGTGGAAGCCGCTGTTGATTATCTGGTCACGGGAGACAAGGATCTTCTTCATTTGAAAGTGTTCAGAGGGATACGCACCATCACACCACGGGATTTTGAAATGCTTTTTGATACGCAAATGCGTATTCCGCGTAGCTAAAATCCAATATATCGGGGGTTAGTCTTATGATAAATTCGCTGGGCGAATGATTGACCTTGTTGATGATTGTTATTGGTTTGGGAGCGCCGTTGCTCTTGTTATTGGTTAAGGGAAAAGGACAAAGAGAAAAAAGAAAGATTTTTCATAACATCCCTAACCCGGACAAGCCGGAAGCAAAAAGCATCTCTCGCCAAGTTCGCAAAGGACGCCAAGAAAATCCTAAGTCACGGCTTGTTTTTGGTTTTAAACCATAAAAGCTTTTGATTCAAGGTTCCCTTTGCGTTCTTTGCGAGCTTTGCGAGAAAAACTCTTGCCCGTTTGATTCAAAGTGCAAATTGAGCAAAAACTGATTCGCAAAAACAGGAGTTTCATCCTGTCTTAACAGCACTTTTATGATATTGGCAAAAATATTCTACCCATTTTGAGAAGCTTTTGATTCTTTAGTTACTATGTGGTCGTGGCATGAAGCTGCAAACCAAGGGCGCGAACGACCTTCATGACCGTAGAGAATTCCGGGTTGCCTTCGGGGGAAAGGGCCTTATACAGGCTCTCGCGGCCAAGTCCTGTTTCGCGGGCAACCTTTGCTATTCCGCCCTTTGCTCGGGCGATATCCCCCAGGGCCGCTGCGATAAGGGCAGGGTCGCCGTCTTCGAGCACTGCTTCAAGATAGGCGGCCATGTCCTTCTTGGTCTTCAGGTGGTCCACTACATCCCATTTTTTCGTTTTAGTCTTTGCCATGACAGCCTCCTACAGGTTATGCGCCAATTCAAGGGCTTTCTGAATATCATGATCCTGAGTCCGCTTATTCCCTCCAGCAAGCAGGATAACAACGGTGTCTCTGTGTTTCGTGAAATAGACTCAATATCCGGGACCATAATCAATCCGCAGTTCCGATACGCCCTTGCCGACCGACTTAACATCCCCTGGATTGCCCAGAGACAAACGACGGATATGCACGTTAATACGGACTTGTGCCAACCGGTCGCGCAAACCGTCAAACCACTTGGAATATACGTCGGTCTGGCGTATCTCGATCATGGATTATTGTATCCCAAAAGATACAAAAAGGCAAACACTATTTTGTTTTCAGCGAACACGGTCAACAACGAACAGGAGTCGATCTTTACAAGGTCCAGAAGCTGATACGCCACAAATCGCCTATCATGACCCAGCGGTACGCCCACCACTACCCCGAATCCCTTCGGGACGGAGTTGAGACATTGGATCGGTTTAGAACATTTTTAGCACAATCCAATAAAAAAGAGGCTACAGCATGTGCTGTAACCTCTTGATTAGTTTGGTAGCGGGGGCCGGATTTGAACCGACGACCTTCGGGTTATGAGCCCGACGAGCTACCGGACTGCTCCACCCCGCGATGAGGTTGCATAGTAAATCACAACCGCCCGGATGTCAAGATAATTATAGGCTCTTCGATGAAAACTTACGCGGCATACCGCAAAATTGCACGGACGGAACATGGCCGCATTGACTTATCATCGCAAGTATGTTATAAAGTTAAATAGAATTAGGCACTTAAATTAAATCCGAAAGGGGCCTCTGGTGAGAACTGCTGTTGTCGCGTTTTTTACTGCTCTGATTGTTTGCCTGATGCCCCCGGTTGCCCTTGCTGATATTTATCAGTATACCGATGCGAGTGGAGTATTGCATTTCACCAACGTCAGTGGCGGCAAAAACCACAAACGGGTGAGATCAGAACCCCGGCAGAAGATCATCCAGCCTGAGGCAGCCCCCCTTCCGCAGGATTCAACGCTCGCAAAAAATACGATCTCGTCGGCAAATAGGCCGAGCGCCTATCTCGACATCATCCAGACCGCCTGCAACCGGCACGGCGTGGATCCTGCATTGGTGCATGCGCTTGTCAAGGTCGAATCGGACTTTAACCCCTATGCCCTTTCCCGGAAAGGGGCCATGGGCCTCATGCAGCTCATGCCGCAGACCGCCATGGATATGAACGTGCAGAACTCCTTTAGTCCGAACGAAAACGTCAACGGCGGCGTCAAATATCTCCGCTATCTCATTGATCGGTATGAAGGCAACCTTTCGCTGGCACTCGCGGCATACAACGCAGGAGAAACGGCGGTAAAAAAATGGGGGACCATCCCGCCCTTCAAGGAGACACAAAACTACGTGCAGCGGGTCCTCAGGCTGTATAACGGAAAGAACAAGCTGCACGTCCCGCGGTACACGATCTACATGGGCTACACCGAGGACGGCTCCCTCCTCGTCACGGACACTCCGCTGCCCAACCGAATAAAGACCGCCCGGAAAGACCTCTAACTTCTCAATCCGGACCACCTTATCGAAGTCCTGCATCCCTTCCACACTATGGTCCGTCGTGCAGAAAATAACTATAGAACAATACCGCTCCAGACCTTGATCGCGGTTGCTAAAATAAGCGCTGCAAGCAGCCATCTCAGAAATTGCGTTTTTGTCTTTTTGCCTACGATGCTGCCCCAGCGTGCAGCGGGAATGGCGCCCAGGACAAGCGGCAGTGCCATCAGAAAAGGCACCTGGGACGTGGCTACCTTCCCGATCAACCCCGCCGAGGACGAGAAGAGCCCGATGGCAAGGGTGCTGCCGAGGGCGACCCGCAGCGGGACCTTCAGCACATAGAGCAACAGGGGAATGAGGATAAAGGCCCCGCCCTGGCCTACGAGGCCGATGGAGAAACCGAGCACGATGCCGATAGCGACCGCAGTCGGCTTATGATACACCACCGTATCCTCGGTCAGATCGTCCCGCACATAACTGCGCGGGATGAGCATCATGATCGCCGCTATCAGCGCCAGCGTTCCGAAGACCAGAAGCAGCGGGCCGTCGGGCACCTGTTTTGAAACCAGCGAACCAATAAGCGATGACAGGAACAGCGAAGAACCGAGCGTCAGAACGAGCGAGCTGTTCACCAATGCATTCTTACGGTAGGTGAACATCGCTGTGAGTGCGGAAAAAAAACCCTGGGCCATCGTGAGGCCGGTGATGCTCTTGACGTCGATGCTGCCAAGGCCCAAAAGCGGCGGCACGTAGAGCAACAGCGGGAACATGACGATCCCGCCGCCGATGCCGAGCAGCCCCGAGAGAAAACCGACGGACAGGCCCACCAGGGCCAGGAACAGAAACAAGGCAACGTCCATGCTAGTGCTCCACGAAGATCCGTTTCGTTCCCTGCCCTGCCCCGTCCAGCACATCGCCAATATGAGCTGCCAGAATGTTCTCCTTCCGCAGCGCCGCGACAAGCCGCTCCTTTTTGTCTCCTGGCACAAATATCAGGAGGCCGCCCGAGGTTTGGGCATCGTTCATCAGGACCCGGTCAATCGCTGAAACGTCGGCGCTCCATTCCACAATGGGATCATAGCTCTTCTGGTTTGCCCGCGTGCCCCCCGGGACCAGGCCCAGTTCGGCGATCGTTGTTGCCTCTTCGAAAACAGGGACCTGGCGCGCATGGAGACGCGCCGTGCGTTTACTCGCCGTCAGCACCTCGTTCAGGTGTCCGATGAGGCCGAAGCCAGTGACATCCGTGGCCGTGCTCACGCCCACCTCAAGCATGAGCTCGCCTGCCCGTTTGTTGAGGGTCGCCATGGACCGGGTGAACGCCTCCGCAGTCGCGGCGCTGCACTTGCCCGCTTTGATCCCGGTCGAGATCACGCCTGTTCCGATTGGTTTCGTGAGGATCAGGGCGTCACCGGGCTGTGCTTTTGAGTTATCAAGTATTTTGTTCGGGTGAATAGTTCCCATGACGGCATACCCGAATTTCGGCTCCTTGTCCTTGATGGTATGGCCGCCGATGATGACCACCCCGGCCTCGGTCATCTTGTCGATGCCTCCCTGCATGATCTTTTTGTTGATCTCGTAAAACTCCGGTCCTGCGGGAAGCGCCGCGATGTTCAGGGCGACCAGCGGCCTGCCGCCCATGGCGTAGACGTCGGAGAGCGAATTGGCAGCCGCGATCGCGCCGAACCAGTAGGGATCATCCACGATCGGCGTGAAAAAATCCGCGGTCAGGACCATGGCAATCTCGTCGGTAATGCGGTAGACGCCGGCATCGTCGGAATTCGACAGGCCGACGAGCACGTTTGGATCTGTTATTGAGGGAAATTGTCCCAGGACCTGGGACAGTTCAGCAGAGCTGAATTTTGCCGCTCAACCGGCGCAGCTGGAAAGTTGGGTAAGTTTTATATCCATAGTTATTGAATAATATTGTTTTTTGCGTAAATGTCAATGAATTCTTTGGCGTGTGAAGCCCTGATTCGAACGCAACACAGAGATAATCAGAGGAGTAGACCTGCATCAGAATTCATACCGTCCCCGTCTCACGATGACGCCCCTTCGGCAAGCTCAGGGCAGGCCCTTGCGCTTCGCTAACCCTTCGCCTCCATCAGGCTGGGTAGAGGACTTGCACCTCCAAGCTGTCGAACATGCTCGGCACACAAGAAAAATGGGGAGGGCTAAAGCCCTCCCCATGAAGCCTATCTTCAGATACCGTTCTTTGCGCTGCTACTGCATAAGTTTGTTCATTATTCAAAATGCGTATGTGCTTCATCTCGTTTTCTTTGTTGTTCTGCAATATCTTCTGCTGAAACAGTCTTGGTTCTTTTACGGGCCTTTTCATAATGTAGACATAACCGAAAAACATGATTAAAGCCGGTATCAAGCCACTAAGCTGGTAGCTGGTAGGTTGGGCAGCGCCTTTCTGCCCAACCTCTTCTATCAGAACAGTTGGGCATGATAAACCGTTTTGCCCAACCTACAGACTGCCCAACCTGCCAACCCGGCCCGCTGATTACGCTCTTTTTTTCTCGATTAAGTAGCCGGAGACATATTTGTGGATGACGCTCGATATCAATGTTTGATAGGGCACGCCTTCCTGAACGGCAATGACCTGAACCTGATCTAAATCTTTTGAAGACATGCGAATATTAATTCTTTTGTCTTTCAGAAGCGTATTTCTGGCATACGTTTTCAGCTTATTAACTTCCACCTTCGGGTTTCTAACGGTTCTCCATTCACCACGATCGAAGGATTCCGTGATTTTCTTTTCCTCTTCATCTGGGAGCCTGTTGCACAAACCAGATTTTCGTCACCCTGAACGAAGTGAAGGGTCTCTCAACGTGTTGTAAATACGAGATTCTTCGCTTCGCTCAGAATGATAAAATAAACTGAAATGGCATTCGTGCAACAGGCTCTCAATTGCTGATTAATATGCATATAATGGAATATCAGTTCTAACCTGACCAATATGCAAATAGGGTATTCATCGGAGGATTTCTTCTTATGCTCCCCATTCCAGAAGACGTATCCATTTGAGTAGAATTTGATTCCTTAGTTCCTAATGACCTAAACTATTTTCATGCATGCTTGGGATGATTTTTATGGTCTTGAATCCAAAAATAAATCCCTGCAAGAATTGCGGCAAGGGCCGGAACACCGAAGAGAACTATTATAGCTATATATTCATACATTGCTAATCCTCCCTGTCCACCAAATACGCGATGGATTTCCTTGCTCGCACGGCAAACGGTTAAAACTCATATCGCACCTGGGTATAAATGTTGTCATCCTTCGCAAATTGCCCGAACTGGGTACTGATCTCTCCCCCACCGAACACATTACCGCCCACTGCGACCCAGATTGCGTCCGTGAAGTTGTATTTAACTTCGGGATTGAGCAGGTAATCGCCATCCGACAATCCGGAAAACGCGAAGAAAGAAAGCCTCATGGTCTGATGCATAAGAAATTGCGTGAGCCGTAGGGAAGCAAGCTGGTGAAGGCGCTTCTCCCGCGGGAAACCGGGGGGTAGATTCTGAATATAGACTGAATAATCCTGCATGTATTCGCCGTAGTACTGGAGTCCCAGTGTAAAATCTTCCCAAAGCTGTCGCTGATAGCCCACGAGATACTTCGTCTGGGAATTGGGGATCATGGGGTTCATACCTTGCGGATCCTGCCGTGAATCGTAAAAGCCTGTTTCAAAACTCAGGACTCCGTCCAATGCCCTGCCCTGAACGCTCGCGCCATATACTGAAAGCTCCGGGTAAAACAAGGTGAGCTTGGTCGGCGTTACGGGATTGTCCGGCATTGCCGATGGTTGTCGTGAAAAACCGCGATAGTAATACAGCGAGGTATCGAAGCCTGCTACGTCGCGGTATATGCGCAAGGCTGTCTCTGCTTTTTTAAAGTCTCTGTACGGGTCTTGTACTTCCCTGTTTGT
>JANPMZ010000337.1:0-3961 GCA_031427195.1 Nitrospirota bacterium | reverse complement strand
GACAAACCCGACTCGGGAATGACAAATCCATCCAGTGATATGGGCGCGCCCAACGCGCCTCCAGCCGGCGCACCCGCATCCGAAACGCTGTCCAGGAGTTCTTGCGGAAAATGCTCCGGCTGGATCTCGCTCTCGACCTCCAGGATCATCGCACGCTCTATGACATTTTTCAGTTCCCGCACGTTTCCGGGCCAGGAGTATGCAAGGAGTATCTCTTCTGCATCCCTGGTGATCCGATGAATGTTCTTATGGCACTCCTGGCTGAAGTAGTTGATAAAGTGCTCCGCGAGCAGGAGAATATCACGACCGCGGTTCCTGAGGGGCGGCAGGGCAATGGGCACCACCTGCAGCCGGTAGTACAGGTCCTTTCTGAATTTTCCTTCGCTCATTGCTTTCGACAAATCCTGGTTCGTTGCCGATACGAGCCGGACATCGACCGTGATATCCTTTATTCCGCCAACCCGCTTAAAGGTCTTCTCCTCGAGCATTCTAAGCAGTTTTGCCTGCATGCTCATATCCATGTCGCCGATCTCGTCCAGGAATACGGTGCCGCCGTCGGCGAGCTCGAACAGGCCTTTCTTGGCGGTCTTTGCATCGGTAAAGGCGCCCTTCTCATGCCCCATAAGCTCCGTCTCGAGCAGATTGATCGGCAAAGCGGCGCAGTTGATCGCCATGAACGGCTTGTCCGCCCGCGCGCTGCCGTAGTGGATGGCCTTGGCAACGAGTTCCTTGCCCGTGCCGCTCTCGCCCTGGATCAGCACCGTGGTCGCATCGCTTCGGGCGATCTTCCTGATGAGGTTCTTGACCTTGACCATATCATCACATTCACCCATGATAGCATCGACCTGTGCGCTGGATTCTTTCCGGAGTAGCTTGACCTGTGTCCGCAGCGAGCCTGCTTCGAGCGCTTTCTTGATCACAAAGGTGAGCTCTTCGAGATTGAACGGTTTACTGATATAGTCATAGGCGCCGAGCTTCAGCGCTTTGACGGCGGTCTCCACCATACCATAGGCCGTGATCATGATGACCATCAGTCCCCGCTCCTGCACATTGAGTTTTTCGAGCAGCTCAAGACCGCTCATTTCCGGAAGCCGATTATCGAGGAGGATGAGGTCCGGAGCGTCTTCCGTGAGCAGCTCTAATCCTCTCTCCGCGGATTCCGCCGAGGCTACATCGTACCCTTCCTTGACCAGATGCTGTTCCAGCGTCCAGCGAATCAATTTTTCATCATCAATGACCAGTATCTTCTGTGCCATATCCTGCTCCTCGCTGTTATACCGTGTGCTCTGAGGTCCCCTGCTTCGGATAGGGTAACGTGATCGAAAAGGTCGCCCCCTTGCCCGTGGAGCTCATGACGCTGATTTCGCCGTTGTGCTGTTCTACGATCCGTCGGGTGATCGACAGCCCCAGCCCCGTCCCCTGCTGACGTGTGGTAAAAAAGGGGTTAAAGATCCTGCTCAGATTGTCCGTGGAAATGCCTTTACCGCTGTCGGCGAGCATGATCGATACCGTTCCGGGAGACTCTGCTGACGGGCTCACGGACCTGGTCTCGACCGAGAATTTGCCGCCATCCGGCATCGACTGGATCGCATTCAGTGCGATATTGATCAGCGCCTGTTGTATCAGGTCAGGGTCAAGCGTCAACCAGGGAATTCCTGACGACAATTTGCTCTCGGTCGTGATGCCTTGTTTGGCGAACTGCGGAGCCAGAAAATCGAGCAGTTTCCCTATCATTTCGTTGATATCGACCAGCGACATCTTTGGCTCCGGCGGACGGGCGAAAGAGAGCAGATTACGAACAGCCTTGTCCATCCGTTCCACCTGGGACAAAACCTCCGCCAGAATGGCCCGCTTCGGTTCACCGATTGGCATTTCTTTTTTAAGCACCTGGATGACGCCGGCAATACCTGCCAGCGGATTTTTTATCTCATGGGCGATGCCCGCCGCCATCTCTCCGATGGAGGCCAGCCGGTCCGCCCGTTTCATTTGTTCGAAGTGATACCGCTCAACCCGCCGGCGGGCCCGCTCAAGCTTCGACAAGAGCGAATTAAAGGCTTCACCGAGACTGCCGATATCGTCGGAGCTCTTCACCTCGACGCGGGCCTCGAGACCGCGCTCGGCGCGCTCCATGGTGGAAATAAGCTCCTGGATGGGATTGGTAACGAAGCGCGTGAGGAACAGGGAGAGCGAGATGGCGAGCACAGCCGTGACCCCGAAGGCCCAGAGGAACATCGCTTTGCTGAGGTCATCCACCTTTTTCTGGGTCTGCGCCATGGAGACATCAACCGTAAGAATGCCGTTGAGCTTGACGATGGAACCGTGGCAGCGATAGCAGCGCTCGTCGTTGTCGATCGGGAACAACACCGAGAAGACGCCCTCGTCCCGCAGCTTGATCGGTTTTTTGAACCGTCCTTCAAGAAACAACTTTTGGGTTGAGGGTTCGACGAGCCTCCCGATCATCCCGCGTTTCGAGGATTTGAGGATGACGCCGTTAGGGCTGAAGATCTTCACTTCCCGAATATTATGATACCCGCCCACCGCCTCGAGAATATGCTGCACTTCATTGCTCTTGCCGTCCAGCATGGCGTTGGACAGGCTGCGTTCGATGGTATTGGCGATCACCAGCACATTATCTTCCAGGGCGCCTTCCATCTGCGCCCGCTGGTAGCCGATATTGATCCAGGTCCCGGCGCCGATGGTCACGGCGAGGATCGCGGAGACCGAGATGATGATCTTGCTCTTGAGGCTGGAGATAATCCTCACCCGGCATCCACCTTTCCGATGACCTCCCGGAGGTCGCCGATCTTCTGCTCCCGCATGAATCCCTCGATGCCGTTCAGCACGTCAAGGGTGGCGCGCGGATTGATGAAATTCGCCGTTCCCACCGCCACGGCCGATGCTCCGGCGAGCATGAACTCGATGGCATCCTCGCCCGTGACAATGCCGCCCATGCCGATGATCGGCAGGGACACGGACCGCGCTACCTGCCATACCATGCGCACGGCAACCGGCCTGATGGCGGGACCGGACAGGCCGCCCGTGCAGTTGGCCAGCCGCGGTTTTCTGCAGCGAACATCGATTGCCATGCCGAGCAGCGTATTGATCAGGGACAGACCGTCGCAGCCTGCGTCGGCTGCGGCTTTGGCGAACGCGGTCACATCGGTCACGTTCGGCGATAACTTGGCAATGAGCGGCAATCTCGTTGCCTTGCGAACGGCCGAGAGCAGTTCAGCGGTCGCCCGGAGGTCAGTGCCAAAGGCCATGCCGCCTGCTTTTACGTTCGGACAGGAAATATTCACCTCAATGCCGGCAATCCCCGTGACACCATCGAGCCGCTCGGCCACGGCGACGTACTCCTCGAGGGTGGAGCCGAACATGTTCACAATCACCGCGGTATCGTATTTCCTCAGATAGGGCATTTTCTCGTTCAGGAACGCGTCGACCCCCGGGTTCTCAAGCCCGATGGCGTTCAGCATCCCCGACGGCGTTTCCCAGATGCGCGGCGGCGGATTTCCTTTGATCGGCTTCAGGGAAATACCTTTGACGATCACGCCGCCCAGCAGGTTCAGATCAACGAACTCGGCAAACTCCTCGCCGTAGCCGAAGGTCCCTGATGCGGTCAGCACGGGATTTTTCAACTTGATCCCGGCGAAGGTGACGGATAGGTCAGGGCTTCCCATTGCGGATTTCGGATTGCGGATTGCGGATTTATTGTCCAGCGTCTTTCTCAACTTCTTACCTTCCTAACTTCCCAACTTCCAGCCTTACCTACCTTCTCAACTTCAGAAGCACCTGCTCGCTCCACTCGATTTCCCGTGAATCGAACACCGGCCCCTCTTTGCATGCCCGTTTGTACCCACCTGCCTTCATCGGGATCGAGCACCCCATGCACGCGCCGAGCCCGCAGGCCATGCGCTCTTCCATGGAGACGTAACAGGGTATCCCATGCTCGGCAGCGATC
>JANPMZ010000336.1:0-1970 GCA_031427195.1 Nitrospirota bacterium | reverse complement strand
AAAGACCAGGATCGCCTTCAACAGCGAGTGGATGTCGAAAATGAGCGCGGGCGAGCTGATTCAGCTTGCAGCCAAGCATACCGTGGCCAGGATGCTTGAGCGGGAGGACTTCAAAAAACGGTATCAATCCGAGCTGCCGATCAGCATCCATGAGTTCCTGTATCCGCTGATCCAGGGGTATGATTCGGTCATGCTTAAGGCGGACGTGGAGCTGGGCGGCACCGACCAGAAGTTTAACCTGCTCGTGGGCCGGGAACTCCAGAAAGAATACGGTCAGGCGCCCCAGTCCCTTGTCATGATGCCGCTCCTTGAAGGCCTGGACGGCGTTAATAAAATGAGCAAGAGCCTGGGGAACTATATCGGCATCAATGATCCGGCGAAGGAGATCTTCGGCAAGGTTATGTCGGTGAGCGATGTCCTTATGTATCGATATTATGAGCTGGTAAGCGCCGTGTCGCTCGAGGATCTCCAGAAGATCAAGAACGACATCAAGTCCGGTGCGCTCCATCCCATGGAGGCCAAGAAGCGGCTGGCTGCAGAGCTGGTTGACCGGTTCTGCGGTGCCGGAGAAGGTGCCACAGCCCGCGCCGAGTTCGAGAGCGTATTCAGTAGAAAGGCAATGCCGGACGAGATCCCTGCAGTAGAAATCGCCTGGGAAGGCGAAAAAATGAAGCTCGTGAAGGTCATGGCGCTTTCAAAGGTGGTGAGCAGCAACGGCGAGGCGCGCCGCATGATCCAGCAGGGGGCAGTTGAGGTTGATCAGAAGCCGGTGAAGGATGTGGATGCCGAGCTTGCTGCCGGAGAGTACGTTCTTCGGGTCGGTAAGAAGCGGTTTGTGAAGGTGATTCCGAAGGAGTAGGAAGCTTTCCGCAGGCGCCAAAACCCTGCGAAAACCGTTGACTTACTCTATCTCTTACGCTACAGTATAGCCATGAACACGGCAACAGCCAGACAGATTTATACCTACCAGGATATAGGCCATCTTCCGGACGGTAATTACGAGATCATCGACGGGGAAAGACATGACATGACGCCTACGGGATTTGAGCATGGCCATCTGGAAATAAAATTGGGCGAGCTCTTAAGGAGCGCTCTTAAAGACCGTGGTCATGTGGCTGTTGGAGAAGTCGGGATTGTAATCAATAAAACCCCGTTTCGTGTTCGAGCTGCGGACGTGGTCTATATCAGCAGGGAAAAATCTCCCGAACGGCCCAAAGGCATGCTTGAAATCCCGCCCGAGCTCATCATCGAAATCATCTCAGAAAGCAATACTGCGTGGGAAATGACCGATAAGGTGCGGGACTACCTTACCTTCGGTGTGGAGCGCGTGGTCCTTATCGACCCCATTACGCAAAGCGGCAGCCTCTATCAAAAGGGCAAAAAAGAGGCACTGCTTTTCAGCTTTGACGAGGAAGTTATGTTGATCGAGGGGCTTTCCATAAGAATAAAAGATTTGCTCGCCTGAGTTCCGCGGTTATCCACATCCCCGGGAATCCCCGGAAATACCCTTGACTTTACCCGCGGCTTATGTCACATATTAAAGAGAAGCCTGTTCGTCATATTCCGCCTTTTCTAAAAGCGACTGTCTGAATCAGGAGGACTTTTCATGGCACGTCTTCTGCAACTCAACTCAACTCAACTCAACTCATAACAACGTCGTTAATGATGTTTATAAAAGGCCTTTCCCGGTAAATTTACGGGAAAGGCCTTTTTATTTTCGGCATATAGCGGTTCCGCTAAACTATCACATAATCCAAAAAAGGGGGGTAAAAAAATGAAGATGCTGTTAAATCTCTGTTTCACTGCATTACTATCGGTCGTTGTTTTATCAGGGTGCGGAGGCGATGGAGCAGACGGAACAAACGGAACAAACGGAACAGATGGAACAAACGGAACAAACGGAACAAACGGAACAAACGGAACAAACGGAACAAACGGAACAAACGGAACAAACGGAACAAACGGAACAA
>JANPMZ010000335.1:0-4364 GCA_031427195.1 Nitrospirota bacterium | reverse complement strand
TGGCGCGCGGCGGCCTGGGGAGTTGCCGAGGGGGAGCAAGCGGTCAAGGAAGCCATCGAGATAGCAGCGGCGTGCAAAGCGCGCGGAATCCGTGCGGTTTTTCATCCCCTCGAGTACCCGCTGACGGGCGAACAGGCGAAGCATACGCTTGGCGTGATGCGCAGGCTTGCTGCGGCAAGCGACCTTGGTATCATCATTCACGACGAGGGCGGCGCTGACGGCGGAAGGCTGTCAGCAGCGGAGGAGTCCCAGTTCGAGGAGAACCTGTTCGCCTTGAGCAGCCGCTGCCCGATCTCGGTCGAGAATGCTTTTAACTCCGGCGACGCGACCTGGTTCTGGGAGCGCTTCGTGGCGCAGGCGCCGGAGAGCGTCTCGATCACGATCGACATCGGTCACCTGGAATCAGCGGATATCGATTCTATCTCCTTCATGGAGAACATGCCGGAACGCCTTGCCAAGCGGGTCAGCTTTGTTCATATGCACCATAAGGCTGAAGAGCGGTACGGCATCAAGGACCATTGGCCGCTGGTGCCGGATTGCCGGGAGCTCGATGCGCTCAGAGCGTTCATTAAAAGAAAAAAAGGTCTTCAGGTGATCCTTGAACTTGACGCAACCGACGAGGGAATGGGGCAGAGCATCGAACTGCTGAAGGAACTGCAATAAACTGAAAAAGGACATTTGAACAGGAAGGTGCGACCGACCTTCTGACAAAGGCAAATGAAAACCTCAGCAGGTTACTACGGAAGTAACTACTCTGAAGCTGTGAATAATTCGTTTTGCTTCGTCGGCCTGCATCTTCTCAATAAACGCAGTCACAGCCGGCTCGTCTACTCCGCGCGCCATCGTGCGTCCTTTGCCGGCATTTTGGGGACAACACTTCGCTTTCAGCGAGCAGCCCTGACAATCAGCGGCGGCGGCCAGTTACTTGTAATTGATCCGGCCCGTCTGTTTTTCTTTGCCCTCAAAATGGAGTTTCTTGCCGCTGGGGCAAGTGTAGGTATCGGTCACGGCATCGTACAGGAATGCATCAGTACGAAAAGAGGGGTCTACGCCCCTCCGATCAAACATGCATTACCCGGTGCTACTTCAAGCTCTGCATATAATCCGTAAGTTCATTCAATTCGTTCTCCGGTAGCGCCGTCTTCGGCATGATAGATCCAGGCGAAAACGCTTGCGGATCCTTGAAATGGCGGATAAGCCAGTCGCGGTCGCGCTTGCTCCCCACGTGCGTCAGATCGGGCCCGATGGCCCCGCCTTTGGCGTGGATGCTGTGGCAGGCACTGCAGCCGTTCTTCTCGTAGAGCAGCCGCCCGGCAAGCACGGACGGCGCGGTCACGGATGGAACGGGCGCCATGCCGCCCAGGATCGTGAGCCCCAGGACGCCGACCACGGTCACTGCGGCGATGGCCATGAGCAGTTTTCTTTTTGCCGGCGCCCGCTCGGGGTTGCGGTCAACAAACGGCAGGAGCATGAGCAGCATGCCCGCGATCGTGGGCAGTATGAAGGTTCCTATAACTTCATAGCGGCCTTCGAAGATTCGAAGCAGCTGAAACACGAAGTAGAAGTACCATTCCGGCCGGGGGTTGTAGGTCGTGTCCGTGGGATCGGCCTGGGGCTCCAGCCCTGCCGGAGATAGAACGGCAAGGGCCGTGATGGCGAGGAACACGATGAGGATCACGATCGAATCTTTGAATATCTGGTGCGGAAAGAGCGGCTCGGTCTTGTCCGGTGTGTTCCGCGCAGGGTTCCATCTTCCGCCGGCGCCGGCAAGTTCGAGGAGAAAGATATGCATGCCCGCCAAAAGCGCCAGGGACCAGGGAAGAATATAGGTATGGATGGCATGGAACCGGCTGAGCGTAAGGTTGCCCAGTTCGGCCCCGCCGCGCATGATCTTGACCAGCAGGCCGCCCACGACCGGCACCGTACCCGCCACGTTGGTGCCGACCACCGTGGCCCAGTAGGCTTTCTGGTCCCAGGGGAGCAGATAGCCGGTGAAGGCGAACCCGAACACGATGCCGATGAGACCGATGCCGAGGAGCCAGACCAGTTCACGCGGTTTCTTGTAGGAGCCGAAAATGAACACCCGAAGCATATGCAGCGCGATCAGCACCATCATGAAACTGGCGCCCCAGTGGTGCATGCCGCGCACCAGGCTGCCGAGGAACGCCTCGTTCTGAATGTACTTCACGCTGGCGTAGGCGTGGTCCGGCGTGGGTACGTAATAGAGGGCAAGGAAGATGCCGCTCAGCATCTGCAAGATGAAGATGAAGAGCAGCGTCGAGCCCAGCACATAGAACCAGCTTGCCCCGCCGGGAATGGGCCGGTTCGTAATAAAATCCCAAATGCTTCTGATCTTCGTCCGTTCGTCGATCCAATCGATAATGGTCGTTATCATGGCGCCTCCTTAGACCCGCACTTTCGCGCTGCTTCCCAGCTGAAATACCTCGTACCGGACGAGGAGCCTGTTGTTCTCCACGCGCGCAGGGAGCGTATCGAGCGATCGGGGAGCAGGGCCGGCAAGGACCGTGCCGTTGATGTCGAAAAAACTTCCATGGCAGGGGCAGGCAAAACGCTGCTGCGCCTCGACCCACCGGTAGCCGCAGCCGAGATGGGTGCAGCTCGACGAATAAGCAACCACGCTGTTATCGGTCTTTTTAACGATCCAGATGGTCCGGTCCTGCTTCTCCGATTGCCAGCCGCTCTTGACGAGCTCGGAGAACCGGCGTTCCTGCGGCTGGCCCACCGTCAGCTCGGCCACCGTGCCGGCATCACTCCAGCCAGTTTCGCGCTTTTTCAGCGCGGGAATGATGCCGAACCCGCCGAGCGCTGCGCCCAGGCTTGCGCCGATGAACGCGAAAATGACGATGATCGTCCGGACCATGAAGCTCCGTCGTGATACGTCGTTGTTGCTCATGATGCCTCCCTTGTAGGATTATTGAGTGTCAAGATCTTTCACCGCGAAGACGCTGAACCAGAAGTAGGCGCTTCCAAGCGACGCAGTTGGCGTGGAGTGCCGGACTTCTTTGATGAGGACGCAGGCCTGCTTTTTTTCATGCACTGGACCGGAATGTTCTTATGAGTTTTGTCTCGGCAAAAGTATTTATTTTCCCGCAGCTGGAATTGATATTAGCGGAAAGCGCTGAGAAAAGCAAGCAGGGCCGGTCGTTCTTGCATGCCGTACGCAACGATCGGGAAAGGTCAGTGCGGAACAGGCCGTCCTTCGCATCATCCCCACCAAAACAGAGCGTGATCCGGCAGCGGCCCAATCAGGAATGGCACTTGGCGCAGAAACCCTTCACATCAAAGGCCCGCTGCCCATTGTGGCAGACGCCGCACGACTGGCCCTTCTGCATCTCAGCCATCGTCACGTCCTTGCGCTGCGCTGTCGTGGTGAAAATCCGGTAATGGCAGTCCCCGCATTTCTGTTTGTGTTTCGTAACATGCGCATCGTGGCTGAATATAACCGTTGACGCGCTGCTGAGCGAGAACGTGATATCCCCGCCTCCGACCGCGCCCCAGGCTGTTGCTGCGAAGATCGTGTTAAGGACAACCACGCGTACCAGAACCTTATTCATCCTCTCTCCCCCCTCGTTCCCTGGCGTATTGAACACCGTGCCGATGATTTCATTTAAGCTGGCCTGCTGCAATTCGAGAGGTGATGGTGGACAAGGTGTCCGGTGCTCACGGCTGCTCAATGACCAGGCGGCTCTTGAGGAGCGATACCTCGCGCACTTCACCGCGCACCGTCTTTTCTTCGCCGAAAAGGTTCCGTATCGTTACGAAGCCGTTCTCCGCGCGCACCTGGTTCACCGCTTCAAGCAGCAGCTCTTCCTGTCCCTTCGTCCTTACATAGGCCTTCAGATCGCACATATATTGTCTCCTTTATAACGGTGTATTAACACCGCAGGTTAGCCGCGAAAGAACGCAGAGAACAGAAAGCAAAGGAAAGCGCTTGGGATCATTTTGAGTTCTTTGCGATCTTTCGCGGCTAAAAGGCAGTCACGCAGTTCAATCTTGATCACCATATGCGCTACTGTACCATAGGAGAAAACGGAAATAAAGCCGGAAGAAAAATTCTCCGCGTTGACACGAATCAAAGCGGCTTGTCCGGGTTAGGAAATAAAAACAACACGGCCTTGAGTTGATACCGGCTCAAGGCCATGTTCGTGGTCAACAGCGTGTGATGGAACGTGGACCGGGGAGCGCCTTTCGTTATAAGCCGGTTTCTCGGGTACTGCCTGATGATTCATCGGCGCTACGTCTCCTTGCTCCTCTTCGCAGCATGCGCCGCAGCTCCCAGGAGCGCAGCCTGGTCATTCATGATGACCTTCACCGGGATGCGCGTAACGATCGGCGAAAGCCGA
>JANPMZ010000334.1:0-9020 GCA_031427195.1 Nitrospirota bacterium | reverse complement strand
CTTTTGGCTATGGCGCGACGGCCTTGGCCGCATGCCCATTTGAAGCGGAATACGCTACTGCGTATTCCTACGTAAACGATTTTAGAGTCAATGATGCGTTTTTCACTTTGAATACACAGATGGGGCCAAAGAGCAACATCTCTGCCCCACTCTCTAAAAACCGGACATTTCTATTCTGGTAAAAATAGGACATTTCTACTTTGGCTTGCAGAAAAATACGAAAGACCCTTGTTTTTATCTGCATCTTCATGTAAAATTATTTAAAGCGGGAAAAACGAGTAATAATTCGAATCGTGCCTTCGTCAGTCTCGGATAGGCTGCCTCCCCTTGTCGGCAAGAAGCGCGCGGTTTATATATCGAAGATAGAAAAAGATCCGGAGTCCTACGGATACTACGTAGCAAAACGGGAATCGTTTTTTCGCGCGCTCATGTGACCGCGTGATGAGAAGCTGACGGAGGGGTAGGTGTATTGGGATTGGAGTGATTTAGGGAGGCCGGTTTGAATTTGCAAACGCAATGCGCTATAGCAACAAACGCGGCTATGGTTCTTTCGCCGCGCGTTTCACAACGCAACAGGTGCAACAACGTCACACCGGGTTGATCCGGATGTTATGGGTGTCACCACCGGTTTAGAATTGGAGGGTAAGTGATGGTCAGACAAATTGCTTGTCGGGTATCAACGTCCCTCAGAGGTCCTTAACGCCATATTATTTTCCTCCGTTTATATGGCATAATTTGCCGTCACATGTCAGGTGGTTATTCACCTTAACGTAGTTTATCCCTACAGGAGTCTATACAATGAAAATTACAAAGAACCTCGGATTTATGTTGTTGGGCATATGGCTCATTGCCACTGGCCTGATACCTCTGCTCCATCTCAGTTTTTCGGGATTGGGTACTATCATGGCAGCCGTTGCCGTTGCAGCTGGCGCCTTGATCATCGTGGGTCGATAACACGGTAGTCCTGAGCCCTGTTATTTTGCTTTTATAGAGAAGGACTAATACGCGACGCGTATTAGTCCTTCTCGGATGCTATGGGTGTCACCACCGGTTTAGAATTGGAGGGTAAGTGATGGTCAGACAAATTGTTCGTCGGGTGTCAACGTCCCTCAGAGGTCTCCCTCAGAGGTCCATTTTTTTCTTGTGGTAAACGGTAAAATGTCAAAGACTACCTTCCATTTTTCGATTATCTTTCGAAGTTTAAAAGGAAATTTAAATCATGACTTTACGCAAACAAATCGCTTTCTCTTTTATCGTCACTCTGATTTTGTTCGCGCTGAATTTCGGAATTAACTTCTGGATCGGCCAGAAAAAAAGCTCCACCATTGAAATGCTTCAGCAGGCGACCTCCCGTCAGGCATTAACCCTATCCATCAAGCAAGCGATCGGAGACGCGCAACAACAGGTCGCGCGCCTCGGCCAGATACGCCTGGATACGGCGGCGGCTTCCCTGCCCGCCAAGGAAATTGAGCAAGCAAGTCTCCGGTCAGCCAAAATTGCCGCACAAATTGCGGTCTTGCAAAAACTCTCCAATGACGCGATGCGCGCCAAAGTGGATGCGCTGCAAAAAAGCTACAGCGACCTGGCCGCATCCTGGCGCCTCTTTTATGAGAGCTTCGGAATCAATCATATCCAGGCACTGGCGGCGCTCACGCTGCACACCGAGCCGCTCAGCCAACGCATACTGTACGAAATCATCCCCCTGCTTGAAGAGAGTGAAAAGCTGGACATCCTGAACGCACATAAAGGTCTTGATGAGACACGATGGTGGACGGGCAGAACAGCTGCGCTCGTCTTTTTCTTGTCGTTGTGCATCGTGCTGATAATTACCTTACGGAGTTATCGCCGTCTTGCCAAAGGTTTGAACGCGTTAAAACAGAGCATGGATGCAGCCAAAAACAGCGACAGTGAACACCGTATCAGCCTGCCGACTCACGATGAAATGGGAGATATTACCGGCATTTTCAATCATCTTGCGGATACGCTGCATACCACTCAAGATCGCCTGAGTCAGCTTGACCTGACACTGTCGCAGCAGCAGGCGGAAATCGAAAGTCAACGCCAGGCGGCAAACACTTTCCTGCACAACATTCTGCCGGTTTCAGTTGCGGATGAATTTCGCATCAAGGGATCTGTTGAGCCAAAATACCATGAAGATGTCACCATTATTTTTACCGATTTCGTGGGATTTTCTTCCCTCACTGAAAAGCTCGCGGCGGAAGACCTGGTCAGAATGCTGCATGAATACTTCAGTATTTTTGACGATATCACCGCCCGTTACGGCCTGGAAAAATTGAAAACCATCGGCGACAGCTACATGTGCGCAGGCGGGTTGCCGGAACGTAATTCGTCTCACCCGATAGATGCCGTGATGGCGGCCATGGAAATCATACACATGGTTATTGAACGCAACAGTTCGGGTAGCCAGAACAGCATGGCTATCCGTATCGGAATCCACACCGGTCCCTTAATCGCAGGCATGGTCGGCAAGAAAAAATTTACTTACGACATCTGGGGCGAAGCGGTCAATTACGCTTCGCGTCTGGAATCCAGCAGCGAGCCTAACCAGATCACCCTGTCTGAACAAACCTATACACGCGTAAAAGATTTTTTTGAATGCCAAAAACTCAGCAAAGTCCTGACCAAAAGTAACCGCAAACTGGTTGTATATACGGTAAGCGGATTCATCCCCAGCCTCACTGACGATTTCAAACAGATTCCGCCGCAAGCTTTCTTACGTCGCTACCGCAGTTATTTTCAAAAAGACCCCCCTTCTTTTCCTGCATTTTTCTCACGCTTGTTGCCGTAACTTCATCGCTGTGGCACAGGTGAAATTGACCCGACAGGTGCCTCTAAAAATTAAAAATCCTAAGCCAGGCAAGACGCGAAATAAATTTGGAAGTGGACTTGGGAACGTTAATACGCGACGCGCATTAGTCCTTCCCGGATGTTATGGGTATCACCACCGGTTTAGAATTGGAGGGTAAGTGATGGTCAGACAAATTGCCCGTCGGGTATCAACGTCTCTCAGAGGTTCTGTACAATTTCGTCGAATAGAAACTGCCGTGAAGTTCAGGACTTACTTTTCATTTTGACGACTATATCTCAAGATGCAGCTTACAGGAAGAACTTCAAGGATCATTTTAAGCGGTTGCAGCTGTTGGGTGATTTTCCATTTAACTACAGCGGAAAATGACACGCCACCTGATGACCATCGCCGATGTCGCGCAGTTGAGGTTCCGTTGCAGGATCGATGCACTCGGCAGGACGGCACTTGGACTCATACACCGGGCAGCGGGGGGCGAAGCGGCAGCCGCTGATGGGGCGCTCGAAATCGAAGACGCCCCATCGACCTGTTTGAGTGGTGGCAGCTTCCTTGTTCTGCTTCTCGACGAGCGACGACCAGAGAATATGCGTATAGGGGTGATAGGACTTGTGCGCGATGCGTTCCGAGAGGCCCATCTCGACGATCTTGCCGAGGTACATGACCGCAACCTTATGGCTAATCAGCTCCACGACGCGTAGATCGTGGGAGATGAAGAGGTAGGATAGGCCCAGGTCTTTCTGGAGGTCGCGCATCAGGTTCACCACCTGGGCCTGGATTGACACATCAAGGGCGCTCGTGGGCTCGTCGGCGACAATAAACCTGGCGCCCACGGAAAGCACGCGCGCAATGCCGACCCGCCGTTTTTCGCCTCCGGAAAGTTCGTGCGGAAAGTTGGAGAGCTTGCTTTTTTTGAGATTGACCTGTTCCAGCAGCTGGCCGATCTTCTTGTCCGCGCCTGCCTCGTCCATCTGATGATGGACCGTGACCGCCTCCCTCAGGATCTCGCGGATGCGCATCTTCGGGTTCAGGGCCGCGTCGAGGTCTTGGAAGATCATCTGCATCTGGCTCCGCAGCTGGCGCAATTCCTCGACCGGCATGGCAATGACGTCCTTGCCGTCAAAGAGGATCTTGCCCGACGTCGCCGGCGTGAGCCGCAGGATGGTCCTGCCGATCGTGGTCTTGCCGCAGCCCGACTCGCCCACGAGGCCGACGGTCTCGTTCTCTTTGAGGTAAAAGCTGACGCCGTCCACCGCAGGGATCGTCTGCTCTCGTTTTTCTTTGAACGCGGACAGGAGCCCCTTGCGCTGGGCAAAGTGCTTTTTGAGGTCTATGACTTCGAGGATCGTTTTCGGCATAATCGTTAGTACAAATTCGAAATCCTAATTTCGAAATCCTAATTTCTAAATTCTAAACAATAACCAATAAGGCAACTACTCTGCAATCAGATCAAGTGCATAAAGGTCTACGTCGTAGGGGCGCAATGCTTGCGCCCTTGCTGCTGGTGCTATTACCACCGGGCGTATGCAATACGCCCCTACAAAAACCACTGCCGGAACAACAGTATCTTTCACCATGCTGAATAGTTACATTTAGGATTTAGATATTCCCATTTCGTGCTTGTCATTCAAAATACAACCAGCACCGTACCTTATGCCCCGGAGCGATCTCCCGCAGATCCGGCTCGTGGCGTTCGCACTTTTCTCTGATAGCATCGGTCACGCGGTTGCAACGGCCATAGAACCGGCAGCCTGCCGGAATATTGATGGTGTCGAGCACATCGCCCTCGATGGCCTGGAGATAACCCTTTTCCCTGACGTTCTGTGCGCTCGGAATGGACATGAGCAGCGCGGCGGTATAGGGATGCTTTGCCGCGGCATCAACGGCAAGAATGTCCCGCGCCGGGCCGTACTCGAAGACCGTGCCACCGTACATCACTGCCACGCGGTCTGACAAACGCGAGATGATGCTGATGTCGTGGCTGATGAGCATAGTGGTTATGCCGAGCTCGGACTTGAGCTCCGCCAAAAGGTCCACGATCTTGGACTGGATCGTGGCATCGAGACCCGTGGTCGGCTCATCTGCGATCAAAAGCGACGGTTCGCTGGCAAGCGCCATGGCGATCATGGCGCGCTGGCACATGCCGCCGGACAACCCGAAGGGATGGTTCGCATACCGGAGCCGCGGCGAATCGATCTTCACCCGGTCGAGCCAGTAGATCGCCCGGTCTTTTGCTTCCTTCTCGTTCGCTATCGCCGTATGCAGCAGGATTGCCTCGGCGATCTGCTTGCCTACCGTGGTGAACGGATTGAGCGAGGACTTGGGGTTCTGGAAGATCATGGCAATCTCCTTGCCGCGCACCCTGCTCATCATGCTCTCCGACCTCTGCTGCCAGCCGTCCACGTCCTTTTTTACGGACATGATCTTGTTGTCTTTCTTCGTGACCGTAACATAGTCGCCCAGGTCCTGCAGCAGGTTCTTCTGAATTCGCTCGCTCTTGAACCCGATCTTACCGCTGATCACCCCCGGCCCGTCGCTGACAAGCCCCAGGATTGACAGCGCGGTGATGCTTTTGCCGCTGCCGCTCTCGCCAACCACACCGAGCGTCTCGCCCTTGGCGATCTCGAGGCTCACGTTGTCCACGGAGCGAATGAAAGCCTGCTTGCTGCGGGAATAGAAGTAGGTACGCAGGTCCTCTATTTGGAGAAGCGGGGCAGTCGTCATTTGCCTCTCCGGCCTTCGAGGATATTGTTCAGTCCGTCGCCGAGCAGATGGAACCCGAGGATGGTGAACAGGATGGCGAGCGCCGGGGCTGTCGAGGGCCAGAACTGGCCCTTCATGAAATAGTTCGCCCCGGACTGGACCATGTTCCCCCAGGATGGCGTTGGCTCCTGCACGCCGAAGCCGAGGTAGCTCAGGGAGGTTTCCATGAGAATGGCCTCTCCCATGCCGAGCGTTGCCTGGATGATCAAAAGCGACCGGCAGTTGTGCCAGAGGATGTGCTTCAGGATGATTGTCCGAGTCGGCAGGCCCAGCGCCATGTCAGCCTCGATGAAGTTCTTCTGTTTCAGGAACTGGATCTTCCCCTTGATGAGCGAGGCCACGACCGGCACATTCGTGATGCCTACGACAATCATGATGACATAGATGTCCGGCTTGAATGCTGCGATCACGAGCAGGATGAGCACGAGGCGCGGAAAGGAATCAACAAGGTTCGTAAAATAAGTGATGACCGTGTCGGACTTGCCGCCCTGGTATCCGGCGAGTACGCCGAGCAGTGTGCCGAAGAGCAGCGAGATGGTAATTGCGAGCAGCCCGGGCAGAAAATAAGCCTGGATGCCGACGATCAGGCGGGAGAGCATGTCCCTTCCCATGAAGTCCGTGCCGAGCAGGTGGCCGGCAGTACCCGGCCCCGCCATCATCAGCTCCAGGTCGAGGTCCTGCGGGTCATGCGGCAGCAGGTTGAACGAGCCCAGGAGATAGGACAGCACCACGAGCGTAACGATCAGCAGCCCGTAAACCACATAGGCCAGGTCCACGGTGTCCGCTTTTTTCCAGAAAGGCAGGTCCGAAAACTCGCCGATCTCGCCGGATATTTGGGAATAAGATTTCATAGTAGTTCAGGGTACGGGGTTCAGGATACAGGGGTCAGGTAAAACTTACGACCGATGTTTGTTCATCCTGCTTTCGATAGTATTGGTCGTTGTCCTTGCTGGTTCAATCTTGCAGATTGAACCATTCCTTAAGAGCTTCTCTGGCTAACTGAAGGTGATTGGCTTCTTTGTTTTCGATACTTCTTAATCAGAAAACCACACAATACTACAATCAAATACCAACCAAATGTATTAACTAAAGATACGCCTAGATTTTGCCATCCAAATATATCGTAGTCTATTTCACCATTCTGACTCACGGTATAAGGATATATTTTAATCAATATGCTCGGCCAGTTGGCTGAATAGCTTGCAAAATCTATTGATTTCTCGATTACAAAGTTTGGGGAATTACCATGCCCCCCCCGCTAAGGACCTGAGAAAATATATCAGTCCGTATATATTCAATCCGATTGGTAATAAAATACTAACCAACAGCAATCTAAGATTGACATATTTTTTAACAAATTTCATCATTTTATATGGTATCTCTCAATTACCTTCACTGGTTCAATCTTGATGAACTCGTAAGAAGTCGGATTTAACCGCGGAGACGCTGAGACGCCGAGAAAATCTTTATAATTTTCAAAGTGCCTTTCTCCGCGCCTCCGCGTCTCGGCGGTGGATAATGACTTTTTACGAATGCATCAATCTTGCAGATTGAACATTCCTTAAAAACTCCGCCATTTAATAGATACTGTCCACTCTCAGAACATTGCTGTTTTTGTTTGCGGAAGAATAGACCCAATCTTCAGCCTTGTTGACATATCGTTTCCTTACAGGGTTCTGCTCAACATACCGGGCCTTGGTAAGATAAAAATCAACGCTTCGAATGACCTCCGGCATGTTTGTATTTTGCCAGAAGTGATACTCACCATTTCGCTCGAACAACTTCAGGATGTGAAGCTCCGTTCCCTCGATGTTCTTTCTGATCTCTTTTGACGTATGCGTTTTAAAGTCTCTGATAAATCCACCCATATCTCCGCACTGAGCTATCAGATGTATATGGTTCAGCATGAAAACATAATGGTAAAGAGACAACCCCTTGTTGGCCTGACAGTATTTCAGCGATTCAGCAATGATGTCCCAGCGGTCGTGCCTGTCAAACAAGTAGTACCAGCGATGCACGGTGAAAGTCAGAAAGAATATCTCTGTTTTTAACTCCTTCGGCACTCGGACAGGTGGCAAATCAACACCTCTTAATGGTCGGTTCAATCTACAAGATTGAACCAGCAGTACCTACTGTCCTGCTATTCCGCTAATCTACTCAAACTTAAGCACGCGCCTCTTCCTGTTCTTCGTCGTTATCTTCGCAATATGGTGTCGGTTCTTTTTCCCCGATGAGTATTCCCTGGCAACAGCCAGGGCAACTGGCTTTCTCTTGAACAGCGTCGCATGGTCAATGGACATCCCGTACATACCATCGGAAACATTCAACCAGAAGCGCCAGCGGCCCCCGTCGGAGATGCTCGAAAAAACAACGTATCGTACTGGATCATTCGTATCGGCAATCCTTCTGCGAAGCTCCCGCTTGAATTCCGGCGAAAGATTATCATCGCCGTCAGGTTGGCGAACCAGTGAATTCTCTTTAGGCAACCTTTAGTTCCTTCCTGCCCGCATTTGTTTTCACTTCGCTGGTTCAATCTTACAGATTGAACCATTCCTTAAAAACTTCACTTGGCTGACTCCTTCCGGCACGCGGACAGGTGGCACATCAACACCTCTGTTTTGTTAATGGTCGGTTCAATCTGCAAGATTGAACCAGCACTAGCGGAAAACCTTACGACTGACGCTTATCCTGCTTTGCGGTATCATTGGCCATATTGTTCCGCATTTCACATTCCGCAATCCGAAATCCGCAATCCGCAATTGATTCATTCTTTCGACGCTCTCGGATTCACCGCCACGTACACCACGCTCTGGAACAGGCTTCCGAGCCGCACGAAAACAGCGGCCAGGATCGCAATGCCCATGATCACGGGATAGTCCCGGTCCTGCGCCGCCTGCCAGGCCATCCGGCCCATGCCCGGCCAGTTGAACACCTGCTCGACGATGACGGCGCCGCCGAGGATGAAGGGGATCTTGGCTGCGACGATCTCAGTCACCGGGATGAGGAGGCCTTCCTTGAACGAGTGCTTCCAAACCGACGCTCCCTTGGCGCGGGCCGTGCGAATATAGTCCTCGGCCATGACCCTGCCCATTTCGTCGCGCAAGGAGCGGATCACCTCGCTGATCGTGCCGTTGCCAACGCCGAGCACGAAGATCGGGAGCAGTGCATAGAGCCAGCCGAACTTCGTTGAGGTCGCTGCATAGCCGAACGCAAGGGGGAACAGGCCGAGTTTGTGCGTGAAGAAATAGATGACGATATAGCCGAGCCAGAACACCGGTAGCGCCGAAACCACGTAAGCGAACATGGTGAGGGGCCACGAGATCCTGTTGATGCCGCGCACCACGGAATAAAGCGCGATGGGAACGGCTATCAGGAGCGTGACCAGCATGGACCCGAGGGTAAGGATGAGCGTGTTGATCCCCACGCGCAGCAC
>JANPMZ010000333.1:0-8048 GCA_031427195.1 Nitrospirota bacterium | reverse complement strand
GTTCATGAACACTTTCGTTGAAGCATGCAGCGGCTCCTGCTCGAAGGGCTGGCTCAGCTTCAGGCTGCGCTCTGCCAGGTCGCGGAGCTCGTTGAGGATATGCCGCTCCGGCTCGGTCCCGCCTTCCACACCGGAGAGTCCGCCCTTGTCGTCGAACCCACCGCCCATAAGATCCGCCGACATCGGCGGCGTCGGAGGTTTGTCGCCCGTTACCGTCGTCGACTGGCCCGCAAACACGACCTCGGTGCCGACGACCTCGTCGTTGATGTTCCTCACCTCCACAGAGCCCTCGAACACCGTGATCTCGGTCGTGCCGGTCTCGACATTGTAGGACACCGTGAAGACCGTGCCGCGCGCGGCGGCTAAGGCCGTCGGCGTCGTCACCTTGAAGCCCGAGCTGCCCACGACGGAGCGAAGGCGTCCGTCGGCGAGTTCGTAGATGGACTCGGCGCGCTTCGATTCGGTGCTGTAAAGGTACTTCTTGATGACGAGCTGGCTGTTCGCCCCGAGCGTCAGGACGCTGTCGTCCCGAAAGAGCATCTTGACCCGCGCTTTGTCTCGCGTCACGACACTGTCGCTCTCCAGGAGCACATCCTTGATCCTGGCGTCGATCTTCCCGGCCTTCCGCTCGATCATGGCCTTGCCGCGGATCGAGACCACGTCCCCCGCCTTGTCTACGGCCCACGAAGGCAGTGCCATTCCCATTGAAACAACCGCGGCCATAAGCAGGCCGCACAACATTGATTTCAGGCGTTCGTTCTTCATAAGCGTATCTCCACCATGAGGCTGACAACGTTCCTCGTGTACTGATACACAGCGAGGTTCGAATCATTGATCGTATGCTGGCCGGAAAGCGTGACCGTCATGTCCTTGCCGGCCTTCCGGGACACGCCGACAGCATACTCCTGAGCCGCGTCATGCCGCTTCTCGGCGGCTCCCGGGCCGATAGCGTCGTACTTTCGATCGTAATAGGAGAGGGCGCAGAAGAACTTATAGGAGTCCCATTCCGCAAGCGCGCTCACCATCCCCTTGTTCCCCGTATAGGACCAGTAGGCCGCATCCGCCGAATCGGCATCGTAGGTGTAGTCAAAGGCGAGCCCGGCCTTCTTTCCGAGCATGATCGTGTGGCTCACGCCCGCTGCCGTGTTCGTGCCGTTCTTGCCGGTCAGGCCCTTGAAGACCGGCGTATCGAAGAACCGCTTCAACTCGTAGGCCACGTGCAATTCGGTGAGCGAATCCGCCATGAGCTTCGCCGGCAGCCGGAGTCCGAACCAGTTCGCCGTGCTGTAGTGTTCGCCGCCCACGAAGGTGTAGTGGAAATCGTACTCAAGGTTGGCGCTCACGGTCCTCGATAGCTCATACCGCCCTGCCACCAGCCCGGTATGCTGCTGAACGTTATAATCGCTGAGATCGCTATGGAGACTCTGGTAGAGCTTATAGCCCGCCTCAGCGCCAAGCTGTTCATCGCTCAGGAAGGAATAGGTCCCGTTCAGGGCGAGAACGCCGCGCCAGTCCGAGTTCTTTACGCCCGGGGTGGTCGGCGAGTCCTGCTCCAGGATCACATTCGAGTCGTACTGGAGGCCGCCGGAGAACGCCAGGTTGAACCCTTTCTTCCGCCCCGGTTCCGCCTCCCCGAGAAAGCCCTTCGCTGCCTCGCTGACCTCGGGATCCCCGCTCCTGGCAGCCTGGGCCAACTGCGCTCCGGCCTCCTCCTGCCGGCCGAGCTTTGCGAGGACCAACGCAAGCTCGTAGCGGGCACGTCCGTCCGATGCGTCCGCGACAACCGACTGCTGCAGTACTTCTTCTGCCTGGACGTTGTCGCCGGAACGGGCATAGGCGACGCCGAGAGAGACCAGTGCCGCCTGGTCTCCCGGCTTCAGCTCCAGGGCTTGCTTGAGGTGGCCGATCGCGCCTGCGTAGTCCTGCAGCTCGATGGCATACTGTCCCTTGGTGAGGACGATCTCGTAATCCCGCTCCACATTTGTTTCGGTCGCCAGGGCCGGCATGACCGCCAGGAGCACGACGGATATGCCCAAAAGGAACATTCTCGGTATCTTCATAAGATAGAATATAGCACGGCATTGTCCGGTTAGCAAATTGCATTCATATGGGGACAAGACCATATGCTCCCTGAGGCAAGGCTTTTTACGGCACTTTCGGATACAGGAAAGCGGCCTGCTCGCCGGTCAATGCTTCGACCAGAAAGGTCATGAGCTGTTTTTTCTCCTCAACGCTCAGGTTCAACGGTTTGAGTACCGTATTGTCCTTGCCGCCGCCCTGATCGAAGAACTCGATGACCTCGTCGAGGGTCTGAAAGATGCCGTTGTGCATATAGGGACCGGTCCTGGAAATTTCCCACAGCGTCGGCGTCCTGAAAGCCTTCCAGTCCTTTTTGTCTTTGGTGATGAGGTATCTGCCGGGATCTTCCTTGAGATTCCGAAAATCTTCGTAATGATATACCTTCGCCACAAACCGCCTTGTTGCTGCAACGAGCGGGTCTTTCTCCTGTTCCAGGTTCTCAGGCACATTCAGGGCGAAGAACTTGTTGTCCGAGAGACTCACTCCATCATGGCAGTCGGCACATTTGCCTTTTCCGATGAAGATATCATACCCTTTCCGCGACTCAGCAGAAAGCGCCTTCTTGTCTCCCTTGAGGTAGCGGTCGAGCGGCGGATTCCTGGAAACCAGGGTCCGTTCGAAGGCGGCAATCGCCATGGCCATCCGCTGCCGGGTGACGTCCCCGTCTCCGAAGACCTTCTTGAACTCCTCCACATATTCGGGAACGGACCGGATCACCTCTTCAATAAAATCGAGATTCCGGTTCATCTCAAAAGCGGACATCATGGGGAACAGGGCCTGTTCCTCCAGGGTCTGGGCGCGACCGTCGTGAAAAAGGTTTTTCTGGAATCCCACGTTCATGAGCGTCGGCGAGTTTCTCCAGTTTCTCGTCGTGGGATAGTTGAGGGATATTTCTCGACCGTCGGTGAACGCCTGCTCCGGGTTGTGACACGCGGCGCAGCTCATGGTGCCGTCGCCGGAGAGTCGCCTGTCGAAGAAGAGCTTCTTTCCCAGCTCGATCTTTTCGCGTGTCTGGGGGTTCTGCTCGGGAACCGGCACGGGTTGGAGCGGTTCCAGGCGGGAGGCGGACGATTGAGCAGTGAGAGCAAGCAGAAGGAACAGCGTCACGCCGACAAACACAAGGTCCCTTGCAAATCTCCCCTCGCCCCCCTTTGACAAATCCCCCCTCCGCCCCCCTTTGTCAAAAGGGGGAACGGGGGGATTTTTTATTCTGTTATGGTTTTGCATGTGAGAGCTCCTGCTCGATGATCTTCTTGAACTCCCGATACGTCAGTTCACCATTGTACTTCTTTCCATTGATGAAAAACGTCGGTGTCGTAAATACGTGCAGCTCTTCAGCCAATTTAAAGTTCCGCTCGATGGCGTCAGCATGCTTTTTGCTGTTCATCGACTGCTTGAACCGCTCCGGATCAAGCCCGAGTTCCCTCGCATTGATCATCAGGCTTTCCTCGCCAAACTGCTGCCATCGGTCGAACAGCAGGTAGTGCATCTCCCAGTACTTGCCCTGGTCCCCGGCAGCCAGGGCCGCCAGAGCGGAATTGATCGAGTATTGCCGTTGCCGGTAGGGGACTTCCTTCATGACGAGCCGGAGCTTGCCATCGTACTCCTGCATAATCTTCTTGACGGTCGAACTGACCGCCATGCAGAGCGGTCATGTATAGTCAAGAAATTCTACTATAGTGATCGGCGCGTTCGCAGACCCCATTTTCGGGGAATCATCAAGCGGTATGATGGCACGCTGTTGACCCCCACTGGTCGCACAACTGATGAGCAGGAAAGCGACAACAATTACGGCCCAGTTTCGTTTCATGTGAACACCCCCCTTGTTTAAAATACGTAATGCCAAAATTTCAGCTCTTAATTTTCTAAATTCTTGTACATCTCAATCAGTTACATCGAAAAAGCTTGCCTCCTCCCAGAAAATTGGCTAAAAGATGCAATGATACAACGCACCAGCGCATTCGATACGGGATTTTTTTAGCATGCGGTAAGAGTAGCAGGAGACAGTGGGAATGTCAACGACTCAACTAGTCAAGTCTGATAATCATATACTCCCTACTGCTCCTTTTTACGACCTTCTTATTTTCTGTACGCAGGTCGTCAATTCAGGCAAAAAGCGCGGAAACCTGGCCGGTCTTACGAGACCGGGAAGCAGTCTTGACGACGATCTGAACATCACGACCCAACAGGGTAAGACACTCAAGCATCTTGGATTCCGAAATACCGCGAAACCGGCCACGAAGCATATTAGAAAGTTTAGGCTGAGGCATACCAAGCAGTGCTGATGCCTGTATCCGCGTCAATTTTCGCCGTTTGATAATCTCGGCAATTTTTGTTGCAAGTTGCGCCTTGACCAGCATTTCTTCAGCATCAGCAATGCCAAGGTCGGCATACACGTTCATACTGCCCTTCCCAAGTTTGATCGTTTTGATATCCCGCAACCGCAGGTTACACAACGAACTTTTCGACGGAGACTTCCTTTATCTTGCTGTAATCACCGTCAGCCGTAACCACGGAGAACCCGAGGGCGATTGCCGTTGAAGCGATCATCAGGTCGTGAGCACCTATAGTCACTCCCTTTTTTGCACGATTGGCCCAGAGCTTCGCGTATATTCTTGCTGCGCTCAAGTCGAACGGATAGAGCGGAAAGGTCTGGATGATCTTTTCGACGAACGCTCCCCTTGTCAGACGTCTTTTTTCAGAATCCGCACGATGGACACCATGCAAAAGCTCGGACACCGTGACAACGCTGATACCGAAGGGCTCGCTTTCCCTGCCTGAGGCAAGTTTCTCCAGTCCGTGAGCACCGCGCTCAAGGGCGATAAGAACGCTGGTGTCGAATATTATGCCCATTTGTCTTTCTCCGGCATAAGAAGCTGATGCTTGCGGGCTTCTTTAAGATCCTTTTTGAATCGTTCCGCTTCGGCGCCAAGCGCGGGAAGCGACTTCACTAATCCAGCCAGGTCGCCAAGGGTCAACGCCTTCGCGTGGGTTTCCGCCGAACGGATCGTAGCAACCGGTTTGCCTCCCCGCATGATCGTGTAGTCATTCCCCGTGTATTTTATGGAATTCAGTATCTCGGAAAAATTCCGGACAGCCTCTGTGGCGGTTATGGTTTTCGTCATGACTCTCCTCCTTACTGTGCTGCATAATATGATAATCATATTTTACATATTTTACAGCAACACGTCAACTGCTTTCTGCATTATCAGACTTCTCGCGGCGTTTCCCGGAATAAGAGATCGAGATTGCCGGTATCGGGCGCAATGATCGAGCCGAAGCTCTTTACGTTTTTTTCAAAAAACGTGACCCGTTCTTCCAAATAGTCATTGATTACCGTGATCTTTAGTTCCTGGTCAAGCTCATCCCCGCTCTTTTTCCGCTTCACAAGTTCCTCGATTGCCTCTTTCAACTGATGGTCGTCTTCGAAAAAATGTCAAAATACACGACTTGACCCTACTGGACTCGAATCGGAACGTGTGGACAGCGTGGATCTGTGCTGGAATTTCGTAAGCCTTCAGTTACGGGCTCGGTAAGCACCGCGTACTTGCTCCCACGCTTCGCGTGGGAGCACACGTGCGAGACGCTCCAGCGTCGACTGGAAAAGTGGACGCAGAACGTCATGAAATGCGTTCCCACGCGGAGCATGGGAACGAGAGTACCCTCGTAACTGAAGGCTTACGATCTTGTCAACCAACGTTAAAATGTCCGGTTTTAAGATGCCGTCTGAAACGGTCCGAGTCCTTATACCACAAGTCACCTCCTTTCATGAGTAAAGAGCATTGTTCCTGATTGGCTGCTCTTTCAGACAAGATGTACGGCACAGCATTAATGTGCCCTTACGTACAGGTATATCAGTTTTTAGCATGGAATCGGGCGGATGACTGTGTTATAGTACCCTTTGAAAAAGCACTACAGCACGGGCCTCGTAATGCTGGACCTGCCCCAGGGACGGAGGCTCTGAGGATACTATGATCGCACTGCTCTGTTCCGTGCAGGCCGAAGCAAACCTGCTGCTGTCAACCATAACGGTGACGGGCGCCCTTCAGCTCGGCGCAAAATCGATCATTATGGGGAACCTCGCGGGCCGCGAGATCAGCCTTTGTGTCGGCGGCATGGGCAAGGTGAACGCCGCCCATGCAGCGACGCTTTTGCTTACCCATGCAAGTTCCGAGGCCCTTATCGTCTTCGGCATCGGCGGGGCCTATCGGTCCTCGGGCGCGATTGTCGGCGACCTGGCGCTTGCACAAGAAGAGGTTGCCGGTGATGAGGGCGTTCTGACGCCTGACGGTTTTAAGGACACGACCTACATCGGCATCCCGCTGCTCAAAACAGCCACGTCAATGATCTACCACACCTTCCCTGCGTCAAAAATGCTGACAGAACAGGCACAGCGGTCCCTCTCCTCCCGGCAGGTTGAAGCGGGCAGCCGACTCCATATGGGCACGTTCATCACCCTCTCTACCTGCACCGGCACGTCGGCGCGGGCGGAGGAGTTGGAAGCGCGTTATCATGGCTTGTGCGAGAACATGGAAGGCGCGGCAGCAGCCCAGGTGGCCGCGTCCCACACCGTGCCGTGGATGGAAGTGCGCGGCATCTCGAACCTTGTCGGGGACCGCAACCTAAAAACATGGGACATCCCCCGGGCGGCCCAGGCGGCACAGAACGCTGTCATTCAAATTCTCGAAGGCTGGCAGCAATGAGCGCGACCCTGACCATAGGCTACTCCCCCTGCCCAAACGACACCTTTATTTTTTACGCGCTCATCCACGGAAAGGTAACCGTACCGGGCATCACCTTCCAGGAACAGCTGGAGGATGTGGAGACCCTGAACCGCATGGCCTTGGAGAACAAGCTGGACCTCACCAAGAGCTCCTATCATGCGCTGGGCCATCTGCGCGAGAATTATGCCCTGCTCCGTTCCGGCGGGGCGCTCGGCAGGGGCTGCGGTCCGCTCATCGTGGCCCGGCCCGGAACAAAGCTTTCGGACCTGAAGCACGGCGTCATCGCCATCCCGGGCAGGCTCACTACCGCGTACCTGCTGCTTCGCCTCTTCGACCCCTCGATCGAAAACGTAACCGTCATGACCTTCGATCGCATCATGGACGCAGTGTCGAGCGGAGAGGTGGCCGCAGGCCTCATCATCCATGAAAGCCGCTTCACCTATCCGCGCTACAACCTTGAGAAGCTGCTCGACCTCGGCGTCTGGTGGGAACAACACTCGGGCCTGCCGACCCCCCTGGGCGGCATACTCGGCAAACGCTCTCTTGGCCGAGACCTCCTGCTCAGGATCGAAGCGGGCATACGGGAAAGCGTGCAGTACGCCTCTGCCCACCCGGAAGAAGTGATGGGCTATTGCGGCATGCACAGCCAGGAAATGGACCCCCTGGTGATGAAAAACCACATCGACCTCTATGTGAACGACTTCTCGCTTGATCTCGGCCAGGAGGGGCTTGCGGCGGTGCGCAGACTCTTTCGTGAAGCGGAAGAACGCGGCATCTTTCCTCCCTCAAATAAATCGCTTCTCGCTAACGACAGGTAAAAAACCTTTGACACGGATCAAGGCGGATAAGAACCGGATAAGGGCGGATTTTTTATAAGGCTCACCTTATAGTAACTAGAGAATAAAATTCTTCTCAAAATGGCGAGAAAATTTACCACGAAGAACACGAAGCGCACGAGGTTAAAAGCACTATTTTGGTTTTGCCTTCTTCGTGTTCTTCACGCCCTTCGTGGTGAATAGGCTTTGGTTCCGGCTTGTCCGAATAAGTGTATCGAGCTTGCCGTTCATGCATCTCATTCTTGACACTCCCCCACACATGGACTATTATTGACCATGATCACGGTAAAACTCTTTGCAATGCTGAAAGAACAGGCCGGTCGCGACGAACTGCTGATCGCCGCGGGACCGGCCACGATCTCCGAGCTGCTCCTCACGATCGCGCGGGAGCACCCCGCCCTTTCCGGCC
>JANPMZ010000332.1:0-2786 GCA_031427195.1 Nitrospirota bacterium | reverse complement strand
CAGCGGCGGCATTTTCGGCCGGGGGCTCGGCGAGGGGCGGCAGAAGCTGCTCTTCCTGCCTGAGCGCCACTCGGATTTCATCTACGCCGTCATCGGCGAGGAGCTCGGATTGATCGGCGCCCTCGTCGTGCTCGCGCTGTTTCTGTTCCTCCTGTGGCGCGGCATGAGGATCGCGCTCGCCGCGCACGAGCGCTTCAGCCGGATGCTGGCATTCGGCATCACGCTCCTGATCTGCCTCCAGGCGCTCATGAACATGGCCGTTGTTACCGGCATGTTCCCGACCAAGGGTATTGTGCTGCCGCTGGTCAGCTACGGTGGCTCGTCGCTGGTGATCACCATGGGGGCGCTGGGTGTGCTGTTGAATATTTCGAGAGAAACAACTTAGATGCATTGCGGATTTCGGATTGCGGAATGCGGATTAAAATCATGATGGAACAACAAGGGTCGGCATGAAAGTGCTCATTGCGGGCGGGGGACCGGGGGGGCACCTTTATCCGGGGATCGCCATTGCCCGCGAGCTTTTGCACGAGCCTGGCAACGAGGTCCTGTTCGTGGGAACGCGGCAGGGCATCGAGGCGCGGGTGCTGCCTGGAGAAGGACTGCCGCTCCGCTTCATCAGCGTGGGCAAACTCAAGGGCATGAAGCTGGCCTCGACCCTGAAAACACTGCTCACGCTGCCGCGAAGCATTCTGCAGTCGCTGCGGCTGCTGCAAGAAATAAGGCCGGATGTGGTGATCGGCGTCGGCGGTTATGCGTCGGGGCCCGTGGCGCTTGCGGCCTGGCTCTGCCGCAGACCGCTCTTTATCATCGAGCCGAATTCCTATGCAGGGCTTGCGAACCGTGTGCTCGGCAGGCTGGCCAAAAAAGTGGTCCTTTGTTTTCCGGGTATGGACAGGCAGAACTTCTTTGCGAAGGAAAAGACCGTGCAGGCCGGGCCGCTGGTGCGCAAGGGCATTGATCAGGGTGACCGCACGAAGGCCCTTGCGGAGTTCGGGCTGGAACCCGGGAGGTTCACGGTCTTCGTCATGGGCGGGAGCGGCGGCGCCCATGCCATCAACCTGGCCATGAAGAAAGCGGCGAAAGACCTGAGCAAACTTGCCAACCTTCAGATCCTGCATCAGACCGGGGTCTCGGATGTTGTTGACGTGGCTGTCGCATATCGCGAGGCGGGTGTACCGGCAGTAGTGCTTCCGTACGTCATTGACATGGCCGGCGCTTATGCTGTTGCGGACCTGGTGGTCTCGCGCTCCGGCGCCACCACCGTGGCGGAGCTCGCCGTGTGCGGAAAGCGGGCCGTGCTGATTCCGTTCCCGTTTGCCGCGGACAATCACCAGGAGCATAACGCGAGAACACTGGCGGCCCGCGGCGCAGCCGAAGTGGTCCTGCAATCGGAACTGACAACGGAGAAGCTCGCGGCAGTGATACGAAAATTTGCCGGAACAGAAGCGCCGGCGGTCCAGTCGCTGGCCAATACGGCGGCGGAGGAGATCGCAGGCATCTGCAGGGATTATGTTCAAAAAAATTAAACATATTCATTTCGTCGGCATCGGCGGCATCGGCATGAGCGGCATTGCCGAAGTGCTCCTGAACCTGGGGTATAAGGTGTCGGGGTCGGACATGAAGGAGTCGGACCTTACGGAGCGGCTGCGGAAGCTCGGCGGCGAGATCGCCATCGGGCACCGGGCAGAGAACATCACCTCGCCGCACGTGGTCGTCATTTCCTCGGCGGTCAAGAACGACAACATTGAAGTGGTCACGGCGCGGGAGCAGCAGGTGCCGGTAATCCCGCGGGCGGAGATGCTGGCCGAGCTCATGCGGTTGAAGTACGGCGTTGCCATTGCCGGCGCGCACGGCAAGACCACGACGACGTCGATGGTGGCGACCGTGTTGGCGGCAGGCGGCATCGATCCCACGGTCGTGATCGGCGGCAAGCTGAACAGTCTGGGCGGTTCCAATGCCAAGCTGGGCCAGGGCGAGTTCCTGGTGGCCGAGGCGGACGAGAGCGACGGCAGTTTTCTCAAACTTTCGCCCACCATCGCGGTGGTCACGACCATCGACGAGGAGCACCTCGATTACTATAAGGACATCGCGGAGATCAAGGCCGCGTTCCTCACCTTTATTAACAAGGTGCCCTTTTACGGAGTAGCGATCCTCTGTCTGGACCAGCCGCACATTCAGGCGCTTATCCCGTTGGTCCAGAAGCGCTACCAGACCTACGGCTTGAGCTCTCAGGCGGATTACCAGGCCAAAGAGGTGGCGCTCAAGCCGCTGGGATCGCGGTTCAAGGTCGTCCATCTTGGCCAGGATATGGGCTGGTTCGAACTGTCGGTGCCGGGTGTGCACAACATCAATAACAGCCTGGCGGCCATAGCGGTCGCCCGGGAACTGGATGTGGAGCTTGAAACGATCCGCAAGGCGCTCAAGGAGTTCGCCGGTGTGCAGCGGCGGTTCCAGATCAAGGGCGAGGTGAATGGCATCATCGTGGTGGACGATTACGGCCACCATCCCACCGAGGTCAGGGCCACGCTGGCGGCCGCGGCAGCAGGGCTGGAGCGCCGCGTCGTGGTCGTGTTTCAGCCGCACCGCTACACCCGAACGCAGCATTTGCTCCAGGAGTTCTTCACGGCCTTCAACCAGGCGGACAAGCTCATTGTCATGGAGATCTACGCCGCCGGAGAGAAACCGATCCCGGGCGTGTCGGGCCAGGCGCTCTTCGAAGGCATTAAGAAGTACGGGCATAAGGATGTGACCTTCATCCCGGACCGGGACAAGATCGTGCCGCACCT
>JANPMZ010000331.1:0-3841 GCA_031427195.1 Nitrospirota bacterium | reverse complement strand
AGAACAGCTATTGCTTTTCTGGCTTCTGACTCCTGTATAACACTATGCCTGAACATCTTACCGTTCATATAACCCAGCTCAAAAATTCTGAAGGACTGCCCGTCCCTCACTATCAGACCGAGCATGCCGCCGGCGTTGACCTCTATGCGGCAGTGGAAGGGTCGGTCACGATCGAAGCGGGGCGCTGGAAACTTGTTCCCACTGGCATTGCTGTGGCCATCCCGGAAGGATACGAAGGCCAGGTGCGGCCGCGCAGCGGCCTGGCGCTCAAGCACGGAATCGGCATGCTGAACGCACCCGGGACCATCGACGCGGATTATCGTGGAGAGATCGGTGTGATCCTGTTCAATTTCAGCGATACCCTGTTCCGCATTCAACGCGGTGACCGCATTGCGCAACTGGTGCTGGCAAGGGTCGAAAAAGCACAATTCGTAAAAGTCGACGGACTTGCCGGGACCGGACGGGGTACCGGTGGCTTCGGCCATACAGGGGTCTCATAAATTGCGGATTGCGGATTTCGGAATGGAAGACGGGAGACAAGGCCCATGCGCATCACCAAAGTAGTAGCACTGATTAGTTTATTGTCTGTTTCTGTTGCAGTGACGTCCTTTGGTCAGGACCTTAAGGTCACCGAGAAGGTGCTCCCTAACGGGCTCAAGGTGCTGCTGAAGGAAGAGCATAAGGCGCCGGTGGTCACCTTTCAGATATGGTACAAGGTGGGTTCCCGCAACGAAAAACTGGGAACGACCGGCATATCGCACCTGCTGGAGCATATGATGTTCAAAGGCACGACGAAGTACGGGCCGAAGCAGTTTTCGCAGACCGTGCAGCGGAACGGCGGAAATAGCAACGCTTTTACGGGCAAGGATTATACTGCCTATTTTGAGAACTTCGCTTCAGATCGCATCGCCATCTCGCTGGATCTTGAGTCTGACCGCATGCGGAATCTGCTGCTCGATCCCAAGGAGTTCCTGTCTGAACGGGATGTCGTAAAAGAAGAGCGGCGCATGCGGACGGACGATGATCCGACGAACACGATGGTGGAGCAAATGACGGCATCCGCGTTCATTGCCCACCCTTATCAGTGGCCGGTGATCGGCTGGATGGCCGACCTCGGCAATATCACCCGCGATGACCTTGCCGAGCATTATCACCGGTACTATGCTCCCAATAATGCAACGATCGTCGTGGCCGGAGATTTTGACACCAAGACCCTGCTCCCTCAGATCGAAAAGTATTTTAGCCGGATCCCCCGGGGGCCGGCCGTGCCCAAAGTCGGCGCAATTGAACCCCGGCAGCTCGGTGAGCGCCGGATCATCGTGAAGCAACAGGCGGAACTGCCCGCCGTGTTCGCGGGATATCATACGCCCGATATCAAGCATGCGGATTCCTTTGCCCTCGAAGTGCTGCAGGGAATCCTGTCCTCAGGAAAAAGCTCGCGGCTCTACAAGGCGCTCGTGTACGAGCAGCAGCTCGCCTTGTATGCGGGCGGTGATTACGACAATATCGCCAATGATCCCAGCTTGTTCTATGTGTATGCCGGTGTCATGCCCGGGAAGACAACGGATGAGGTGGAAAAAGCGCTCTACGCGGAGATCGAGAAATTGAAAACGGCCCCGGTTGCGGACGAAGAGCTCCAGAAGGCCAAGAACCAGATAGAATCAAGCTTCATCATGGGCCAGGACTCCATTTTCTACCAGGCAATGCTCCTTGGCCAGTTCGAAACCGTAGCGAACTGGAGACTGCTTGAAACGTATGTTGAAAAAATACGAGCAGTGACCAAAGAGGACGTGATGCGGGTGGCACAGCAGTATTTCACCGAAGACAACAGAACGGTCGGCATTTTAGTGCCGACTGGTAAATAAAATGCGGAATGCGGAGTTCGGAATGCGGAATGCCGGTCTAAAAATAAAAATGGTTCTTTGTTTGTTAACATTCATGGTAATTGCTGCACAGCCTGTTGCAGCTGCCGCAGTCGAGCCGCTCGGCAGGCGTATTGTGCTTGAGAACGGGATGATCCTCCTGCTCTCGGAAAAGCATGATATTCCCATGGTCACGGTCAGTATGGCGATCAAGGCCGGCAATACGGCCGCACCGACCGACAAGCCCGGCATCGCATCGCTCACGGCTTCGTTGCTCACCCAGGGGACCGCACGGCGTACGGCCGGCCAGATTAGCAGCGAGATCGATTTTGTCGGCGGTTCGCTCTCCGTATCAGGAGGCGACGATTTTGCTTCGGCCGGGCTGCGGGTGCTCAAGAAGGACCTGGTGACCGGTTTTGACCTTTTTGCCGACGTGCTGATGAACCCGGTTTTCGACCAGAAGGAGATAGATCGCAAGGTCAAGGAGATTCTTGCGTCCATCCGGCAGCAAAAGGACGAACCGAATGTTGTGGCAGACGAAGTATTCACGAAAGAAGTCTTTGGCAGGAACAGCTATGGCCAGACGAATGAGGACGTCGCAGCGTACCTGCCGAAGCTGACGCGTCAGGAGATCGTTGATTTTTACCATGCCCGCTATGGACCGAAGGGTGCGGTTATTGCGGTTGTCGGCGATGTGACCGAAGCGGAGACCGTAAAGCTGCTGAACCGGTATTTCAAGGGCTGGAAACAGATGGAGCGGCCGCTGCCGGCGTCAATCGAACCGCCCAGGGTCGACAAAAACATCGTGCGCAAGATAAACAAAGATATTACGCAGGCGAACATCGCCATGGGGCATCTTGGCATCAGCCGCAATAATCCCGACTATTATGCAGTAATGATCATGAACTATATCCTCGGCGGCGGCGGTTTTTCTTCCCGATTGATGGACACGATCCGTGACAATAAAGGGCTGGCCTATGATGTGCATAGCGCAGTTGTTGCACTCAAGGAACCGGGACGTTTCGAGATCACCATTCAGACCAAGAATGAGTCTGCCAATGAAGTGATCGCCGAGTCGCTCAAGGAAGTCGGCAGGATCAGGTCCGAGCTCGTTGCGGAGAAGGAACTCGCTGATGCGAAAGCATACCTGACAGGCAGTTTCCCGCTCCGCATGGATACGTCTGGCAAGATCGCCGGCATGCTTGTCTCCATCGAGCTCTATAGCCTCGGACTCGATTATCCCCGGAAATATACAGGGATCATCAACAGCGTAACCCGTGAGGATATTCTCCGCGTCGCCAAAAAGTATCTCCATCCCGACCGGATGGTGATCGTTGTGGTTGCAAACCAGGAAAAAGCAAAACTGAAAGATTAAAAAACAGAAGTCAGAATTCAGGAGTCAGGAGTTAGAAGTTTAAATCCTTTTTTCTGTCTCCTGAATTCTGGCTCCTGACTCCTGAATTCCTATGCTCTCCCTCATCAAAATACTCCCCGATCTCCTGATTAACAAGATCGCTGCCGGCGAAGTCGTCGAGCGTCCGGCATCGGTCGTCAAAGAACTGATCGAGAACTCCCTGGATGCCGGAGCGTCAGATATTGCTGTGGACATCGAGCAGGCCGGTAAACGCCTGATCCGTATCACGGACAACGGCAGCGGCATGTCGAAGGACGATGCCCAGACAGCCTTTCTTCGTCACGCGACGAGCAAAATATCGACCGAGGCCGATCTTGAGGCCATTATGACCATGGGCTTTCGCGGCGAGGCCCTGGCAAGTATAGCTTCCGTGTCGCAGGTCCGTCTGCAAAGCTGTCTTCGCGGCGCCCCGTCCGGCGTGGTAGTCGATATCGAGGGCGGCGCCCTGAGGAACGTGTCGGATGCCGCCGTGCCGCCGGGAACGTCGCTTGAGATCGCCCACCTCTTTTACAATACGCCTGCCAGGCTCAAGTTTCTGAAAAGCCCGGCCACGGAGTTCTCGCAT
>JANPMZ010000330.1:0-4754 GCA_031427195.1 Nitrospirota bacterium | reverse complement strand
GTCCTCGTCTTCCGGCCGAAAGCGGACTGGCTGCCCGGCACGGAATACACCGTGCGCATGGACAAGTCAATGTTTCCGGACCATGTCAGGCTATCCACACATTCCTATTCTTTTCAAACACCCCGCTTCGAGGCCGAACTGACGAACGCCGAGTTCTACCAGGACCCCGAGGACCCGAAGGTAAAGAGAGTCATCGCCACGATCAAGTTCACCCATCCCGTGGACTCCGTCTATTTCGAGAAACGGATCAAGCTGGAGCGGGCCGACCAGAAGACGGGGCTCCTCGGCATCGGCGGCAAAGGTTATCCCCTTCACCGTGTCATATGATAAGTACAAAGGTGAGGCATACATTCAGTCCAAGCCCGTGGAGCTCCCCGAAAAGGACACCTCAATGTCCATCACCATCGACTCAGGCATACGCGCCGAGCGGGGTGGTCCGACTACTGCCAAACCGATTGAGAGACAGGTGACGATCCCCGGCAAATACACCTTGCTTCGGATCGATTCAGTTGACCTGTCTCTTGTGCGGAACGAGCGGTACGAGCCTGAACAGGTGCTCGTGGTGAGTACAACGGCGGGAGTGTCTGAAGCGGAGATCGTAAAGAACCTCTCCGTTGTTGTCCTGCCGAAAGACCTGCCGCCGATCCAGAAACAGGGGGGGAAGAAGGACTATCAGTGGTCTGAATGGTCCGACCCTTCCAGGATAGGACCGGAGATCCTGGAACATTCGACATCCGTTAAACTGAAAGCCTTGCCGCGTGACCGGGAATACTCGGAACTTCACAGCTTCAAATATACGGTGCCTCCTGGCCGCTCCCTGTATATAAAACTGAACAAGGGCATCAAATCCTTCGGCGGCTACCTGCTTGCAAAAGAGTTTGATGCTATCCAGCGTGTGCCTGACCTTCCGCAGGAATTGGGCATCATGGCCCAAGGCTCGATCCTGAGCCTGAGAGGCGAGAAACGGGTATCCGTGTTCGCCCGGGACATCGAGGCTGTCCGGTTCGAGATCGGCCGCGTGGTCCCCGATGACATCAATCATCTCGTGACCCAGACCCGGGGCGATATCAAGAGTCCGGAATTCCTGAACTACGAATTCAACGAGGAAAACATCTCCGAGCGTTTCACCGAAGTCCGCGTTTTAGGACAGGGGGAGCAGGGCAAAGCCCAATATACGACCTTCGATTTTACCCGATACCTCAAGACCGAGAACGAGACGAACCGGGGCATGTTCTTTCTGAAGGTGGAAAGCTGGGACCCGAAGAACAAGAAAACCACCGGGAAAAGAGATAAACGCCTGATCCTGATCACGGACCTGGGCGTTCTGGTTAAAGACAGTGCAGATGGGACTCATGATGTCTTCGTCCAGTCCATACAGACCGGGCACCCTGTTTCCGGGGCACGGGTTGACATCCTGGGCAAGAACGGCGTGTCTGTATTCGGGACGAGCACTGACGCGGAAGGCCGGGCACAGTTCCCGAAGCTGACCGATTTCAGCCACGAAAAATCACCCACGGTCTATCTTGTGCGAAAGGGAAGCGATATCTCTTTCCTGCCTTACGAGCGGAGCGAGCGAAAACTTAACTTCTCCCGGTTCGATATCGGCGGCGTGATGACCGAGGGGGCGGCAGACCGGCTTGACGCGTACCTCTTCTCGGACCGTGGCATCTACCGGCCCGGGGACGAGTTCCATGTCGCTATCATCGTCAAGTCCGCAAACTGGAAGCGGCCGCTCTCCGGCATACCGCTCGAAGCCTCGATCATGGATTCCCGGGGGCTGGAGGTAAAGAGGCAGAAGATCAGCCTTACGGCTTCGGGATTCGAAGAGGTCAAATACCAGACCGAGGATACGTCGCCCACGGGCAAGTACACGACAAACCTCTACATTGTGAAGGACAACAAGCGCGGCGCTCTCCTTGGGTCGGCATCGGTGCGCGTGGAGGAGTTCCTGCCCGACCGCTTGAAAATAACAACGACGCTCTCCCAGGAACGCAGGGAAGGCTGGGTCACGCCAACGGGCCTCAAAGGCCGTGTGAATCTCATGAACCTCTATGGGACACCGGCAGTCAATCACCGCATCGCAGCCGAGGTGACGCTCGCGCCGTCCTCGCCGTCCTTTAAGCAATATCAGGACTATATCTTTTTCGATCCTGCGAAGGCGGAAGAGAGCTTTGTCGAGCCCCTGCCCGACGCGGTTACGAACGAAAAGGGCGACGCTGAGATCGACCTCAACCTGGGGCGTTTTGACAAGGCTACCTATCGCCTTACCTTCGCGGCTGAAGGCTACGAACTCGAAGGAGGCCGTAGCGTCGGCTCGACGAGCACAATCCTCGTGTCTCCGCTCTCCTATCTTGTGGGCTACAAGTCCGACGGGGACCTCACGTACATCCATAAAGGCAGCAGCAGAACTGTGGAATTGATCGCGATCGACCCATCGCTCAGAAAAATCGGGGTCAAGGGACTTAAGGCTCAGATCATCGAGGAACGCTATGTCTCGGTCCTGACGAAACAGTCGAGCGGCGTTTACAAATATCAGTCCGTTAAGAAGGAAATACCTGTCAGCACAACGGACCTGGCGTTTTCCGAACAGGGAGTGAAATTCCGGTTGCCGACCACAAACCCGGGAGAGTTTCTGCTGATCGTGCAGGATGACAAGAAGACGGAGCTCAGCCGCGTGGCCTTCAGCGTTGCCGGAATGGGAAACCTCACCCGAAGCCTGGAGAAGAACGCCGAGCTTTTGATCAAGCTGAACAAGTCGGACTACGCACCGGACGAGGAGGTCGAGCTCCAGATCCGCGCTCCCTACACCGGGGCCGGGCTCATCACCATCGAGCGTGACAAGGTATATGCTACGAAGTGGTTTAAGACGACTGCGACGAACTCCATCCAGAAGATACGCGTTCCCGTCACCTTCGAAGGGAACGGATATATAAACGTCTCCTTTGTCCGCGGCCTCGACTCCAGGGAAATTTTCATGAGTCCCTTAAGCTACGGCGTGATGCCGTTCTCGGTGAGCCGCGAAAAAAGGACCATCAAGATCGACATCGATACTCCTGAGCTCGCGCGGCCCGGGGAACCCTTTAAAATACGCTACAAGGGGAACAAGGCAGGCAAGGCCGTGGTCTATGCCGTGGACGAGGGCATTCTCCAGGTGGCAAGGTACACGACGCCTGACCCACTTGAACACTTCTTCCGCAAGCGGGCGCTGGAAGTGACGACGGCCCAGATACTGGACCTCATCATGCCCGAGAATTCAATCGTGCGCATGCTCTCGGCCCCGGGCGGTGACGAGGGAGGCAAGGGCCTCGGCCAGAATCTGAACCCCTTCAAACGCAAGCGCGATAAGCCCGTGGTCTACTGGTCGGGCATCGTGAACATCGATTCTACGATGCGGGAGCTGGTCTACCGGGTTCCCGATTACTTCAACGGCACGATCCGGGTCATGGCAGTTGCAGTGGCGCCGGACGCCATAGGCGCAAACCAGAAGAGGTCCGCTGTGCGCGGCCATTTTGTGCTGGGTCCGAATGTACCGACCTTCGTGGCGCCGGGTGACGAGTTCATGGTGACCGTCTCCGTTGCCAACAACGTGGAGGGTTCAGGCAAGGATGCCGCAGTTAATCTCGATCTTGCGACGTCTGAGCATCTGGAGATACTGGACAAGGGGCAGCGTTCCCTGAAGATAGCTGAAGGCAGGGAAGACAGCGCATCCTTCAAGGTTAAAGCGAAAGAGCTCCTGGGGTCGGCGCGATTCACCTTTACCGCTTCTCTCGGAGGTAAGAAGACCGCTTATGCCATAGAGACAAGCGTGAGGCCCCCGATACCGTACATGACGGACGTAAAGAGCGGGTCTTTCAAATCCGGAAAAGTGGACGTGGAGGTGAAGCGGTCCATGCATCCGGAGTTCCGTACCCTGAACGCCACTGCATCGCCCATACCGCTCAGCCTTGCCCATGGCCTGGTGGCCTATCTGGAGAAGTTCCCCTACCTCTGCACGGAGCAGCTGGTGAGCCAGGCCTTCCCGGCCATTGTGCTCAAGAGCCGGCCGGAGTTCGGGTATACGCACAAAAAAGCGGCGGAGAACCTGGAGAAGACGATCAGCGTGCTGCGTTCACGCCAGAACGCGGATGGCGCCTTCGGGTTCTGGGCTGCGAACTCTCACGTTTCGGACTACGCAAGCATCTATGCTATGCACTTCCTGACCGAGGCGAAAGAACGAGGTTTCGCCGTACCGCAGGAGCTTATGGATCGCGGTCTCGCTTATCTTGCTTATATCGGCAGAAAAGGCATGACCGGAAACGATTCGCTTGCCAAGGCGCGCACCAGCGCATACGCGGTCTATCTCCTGACCAGGAACGGCATTGTTACCACGGACTATGTGAATGCCATGCGCGAGCAGCTCGACAAAGCCAAGGAAACGAAAAAGTGGAAAAAAGACCTCACGGCGTCTTATCTGGCAGCCAGCTACAAACTGCTCAAACTCGATTCAAAGGCTGATGACCTCATCTCGGGAATGAAGATGGGCCAACGCGTGGATGCTGATTATGACAATTTCTACGACAGCCTGGCACATGATTCACAGCACCTCTATATACTGGGCAAGCATTTCCCCGAATGGTTCAAGAAATTCCCGGAAGGGGACATTCTCTGCATGGAGTGTGTCGTGAACGGGATCTCGAATGGCAGTTTCAATACCATAACGTCGGCCTACGCGATCCTTGCCATGGACGCCTATGCTGAAGCAGTGGGCGAGAAGG
>JANPMZ010000329.1:0-2396 GCA_031427195.1 Nitrospirota bacterium | reverse complement strand
GAGGACATAAAGCTTTCCGAACTCAATGCCGAGATTGTGCGGACACAGACCGCGCCCGAGTCCGTGACCGGCAGGCTCCGGTATCAGATGCTGAACGAAATGATCGCGGAACGGCTTGTTCTGCAAGAAGCGATCAGGGCGAAGATGAACGTTTCACGGGACGAGATAAGGGCCGCTGCAGCAGCAGCGAGGTCCGCATCGGGCCTCGATGAAAAAGCGTTCGAGAAGGAAATGCAGTCGCAGTATGGCAGCGCGTCCGCTTTCGAGCGCGCTGTGGGGCGTAACCTGCTGATCAAAAAATTCATCACGGAAAAGGTCGTGCCCTCCGGGGCCGATCCAGGGACTGCGCGCGCCGCGGTCAATAACTGGTTCCAGGAAGCCTCGGGCAGGTCCTCGATCCGGATCGCGCTGGCCGAGAATGGCAGCACCGCCGGATGCGGCAGTAAATCCGGGTGCGGCAACAACTGCACCCCGGCAGGCGGCCAACCGCAGTAGAAACAGGCTGTGCCAACAGGCCCGTGCCGCAAGACCGCCGGACCAGCATCACCAGACCAGTCAAAAGACCAGCTTAAAGCGGCTGAAGCAGCCTCCCTCAGGTATCAAAACGGGAGCATAACTGCACTGTAAAAAGGAGAGCATGAAATGAATAAGTGCAATAAATGCGGAAGTCAGGTGAAGGAACAGACGAAGTTCTGCAAATCCTGCGGGAGCGATCTTTCAGGAGCTGTTGCCTCGCTGAATGACAAAAAAGCGCGCGTCATGTCGCAGGAAAGAACGTGGGTGAAGCCGGCCGTGATCGCCTCAATCGTCGTGTTCGTGGTCGGCGGCGGACTGTTGTTCAGGGACGTCCGCGCCAAATCCATGGGCAATAATCCCCAGTTCCCTCCGCACCGGGACGCATCAACGCGAACAACCAACGCCGTGCCTGTGACCGAACTGGGCGGTGAGGTGAAGATCCCGCTGGCGAACGTACAGGACGGCAATGCGCACTTTTTCTCCTATGCCGCTGGCGGAAAGACCATCACCTTTTTTGTGATGAAGGCCGCAGACGGCAGCATCCGGACGGCCTTTGACGCCTGTGTTGCCTGCAATCATGCCAAACTGGGGTACCGGCAGGAAGGCGGCCTCGTGGTCTGCAACAACTGCGGCATGGGATTCACAACTGCCCAGATCGGCATGGTGACAGGCGGATGCAATCCCATCCCGGTCAATAAGACGACTGACGGCCAGACCCTTGTGCTGAAGGCGAAGGACCTCGAAGCGGGAGGGCAATACTTTTGATTGCGGATTTCGGAATGCGGATTTTAAAAGCGGGAAAGGCTTTAATAAGTCATGAAACTCATCAATATCTCATTAAATAATCTGCGCAGGAAAAAAGGGCGGACGTTCTTCCTCGTTTCGGGCCTTGCCCTCGGCATCGGCGCAGCTGTTGCCATGACCTCGGTCGGTGATGCCATGAACCGCGAGGTCATGCATGCCCTTGACGAGTTCGGCGCGAACATCCTCGTGCTTCCCGCGTCCGAAGGCCTGCCCCTTTCCTATGGAGGCCTCACGGTCTCGGCAGTGAATACGGGCGGCAGGGAGCTGACCACGCTTGACGTGGACAGGATACGCACCATCAAGGACAAGGAGAGCATCAGCACCGTGGCGCCGAAGCTGCTGGTCCAGAGCGAAGTGAAAGGGACCCGGGTGCTGGTGGCGGGCGTGAACTTCAAGGCGGAACAGCGGATCAAGAAATGGTGGCGCGTCGCTTCGGGCATGTACCCCGCTGCGAGCGGAGAGGCCTTGATCGGCAAGGACGCTGCCGCGAAGCTTCATCTCGCGCCCGGCGACAGCATCGCCATCGGTCGCGGGAGCCTTCGGGTGTCCGGCGTACTGGACAACACCGGGTCCCAGGATGACGGTCTGATCTTTACCGATATCGCCTGGGTCCAGAAGCATTTCAATAAAGGGAACGCCGTGAGCATGATCGAGCTGTCAGCCCTCTGCAGCGGCTGCCCCATCGAGGAAATTGTGGGTCAGGTGAACGCGGTGTTGCCGGGTGCGCGGGTAGTGGCGGTCAAGGAGACCGTGGAGCTCAAGATGCAGGCCATGCATTACTTCCATAAGTTCTCGCTCGGCATCTCGGCGCTGCTTTTGATCGTCGCCGGCATGATCATCTTCTTTGCCATGACCGCATCGGTCAAGGAGCGGGTGCAGGAGATCGGGTTGTTCCGGGCCATCGGGTTTCGCACCGGCCACATCATCCAGGTGCTTTTGACCGAGGCGTTCATCGTGAGCCTGCTCGCGGGCGTCGCGGGCTATGCCATCGGCATCGTCAGCCCGCGGTTCGTGGCGCCCTACCTTATGAACGTCTACAACCTGACCTTTGTGTTCGACCCACTGCTTGCCGCGGG
>JANPMZ010000328.1:0-1973 GCA_031427195.1 Nitrospirota bacterium | reverse complement strand
TCAGGAGGACCCATGTTCCAACCTCTTTACCGGCCGAGACGGCTGCGGTTGAACGAAAACATCAGGCGCATGGTGCGGGAGACGAAGCTTTCTCCCGACGACTTTATTTACCCCCTGTTCGTGACCCACGGCAAGGGCGTGAAAAAAGAGATCAGTTCCATGCCCGGCAACTATCAGCAGTCCATCGACAATCTGGTGAAGGATTGCGATGAAGTGCGGAGCCTCGGAATTCCCGCGGTCATCCTCTTCGGCATACCCGAGCATAAGGACGAGGTCGGCAGCGAAGGCTACTCCGACGAGGGGATCGTGCAGCACGCGATCAAGGCCATCAAAAACAAGATGCCGGACCTGACGGTCATCACCGACGTCTGTCTCTGCGAGTATACCAGCCACGGCCATTGCGGCGTGATAAAGAACGGCACGGTCGAGAACGATACTACGCTCGAACTGCTCGCCAGGGAAGCGCTTTCCCATGCCAAAGCAGGGGCCGATATGGTCGCGCCTTCGGACATGATGGACGGCAGGGTAGGGGCTATCCGCGAGACGCTCGATGAGCATGGCTATTTCGATGTCCCGATCATGGCCTATGCCGCAAAGTACGCATCAGCCTTCTACGGCCCCTTCCGCGAAGCAGCCGAATCCACGCCCCAATTCGGCGACCGCCGTTCCTACCAGATGGACCCCCCCAACAGCCGCGAGGCCATGCGTGAGGTGGCCCTGGACATCGAAGAGGGCGCCGACATCGTCATGGTGAAGCCGGCGCTTGCGTACCTCGATATCATCTACCAGGTGAAGCAGCAGTTCAATCTGCCCGTTGCCGCCTACAATGTGAGCGGCGAGTACTCGATCATCAAGGCAGCGGCTAAGATGGGCTGGATCGACGGAGAGCGCGCCATGATGGAATCGCTCATCTCGATCAAGCGCGCCGGTGCGGATATGATCCTCACGTACTTCGCCAAAGAAGCGGCTAAAGTCCTCCAGAAGTCTTAACGCATCTTAAAACTAATAAAAATAGTAAAATAAACAACCCCGCCGCAAGCAGCGGGGAATTGCTTCTGGAGGTAGGGGTTCGATGAGATCCTTTAAAGAGATCAAGCACGATTACCGGTTCACGGCGGAGGACGAGCGGCGTCTTGCACAGCTGCGTCCGTTCATGGAAGAGCATGCCGGGGAGGTTATGAGCACGCTCAATCTCTGGATCACGGGAACCAAAGGGGCGGCGCAATTCTTCACCGACGAAGCCAGAAAAAAGCACGTCTTCGATGCCCAGCGTGTATGGTTCCTGGAGCTCTTTTCCGGGACCTATGACAACCGCTACTATGAAAAGCTCATCCACATCGGGGCCACTCACGTACGGCATGCTGTTGCTGCCCATTATATGAATCGGGCGGTCAACCTCGTCAGGAACGCTTGTACGGGTCTTCTCCAAAATAAAGAAGAGGACCGTGCCGAAGCGACGAACCTGATCGTTTCGCTCGGCAAAATACTTGACATCAGTCTTGATGTCATAACCACATCCTATATCGAGGAGGAGATCAAAACCTATTCGCCGGCCTATAAAGTGAAGAGCGCCCTGATCAATTTCTCGGAATGGTTTTCTCAGGCCACCAATCTGGTGCTGGTGTTTGCGCTCATCGGCCTGACGCTCGGCGTTGTCTGGCTCTTTGTCCAGGACGTGATGCAGCTCCTGTCCGGCGATGTGGAAGGGGGCATTATTGCGGCACTGGGCTCCATGCTGCTGCTGTGGCTGATGATCGAGCTGATGAATACCGAGATCTCCCATCTCAAGGGCGGGAAGTTCCATATCAGCGTGTTCGTGGGCGTGGCCCTGGTGACCATGATCCGGGAGACCATGATCGCTACGCTGAAGCATGAAAATCCTGAATCGATCTATTACCTCATCGCCGCCATTCTGGTCATCGGGTTCGTCTACTGGATCGTGACCAGGGCCGAGGACAGGCCCCGGTGAGCGA
>JANPMZ010000327.1:0-6861 GCA_031427195.1 Nitrospirota bacterium | reverse complement strand
ATCGATCGTGGTTACGGGCCATTCCCGGATCCGGTCGAGCATGGTCCTGAAATCGATGAGCTGCATGTCCTCCATGAACGGCATGGTGTGGTTGAAGCAGAACGAGCAGGACCGGTTGCACCGGAGCAGGGGATAGAGCTGGATGTAGTCGGGGCCGGTTCTCATAGGTTCCCTCACACATATTCACTGCTCAATGACGAAGGCTCTACCCTTCTTCCTTATGAACCCTTCCTTCTCCATCTGAACAAGATTGTCCTTCACCCGCTCCGCGGCCATAGCAACCTTCTTCACGATCTGCGCAACGGTGAGCCGCGATTCAGCCACCAGGACCTTGAGTATTTTGCCCCTTACCTGGCGATTCGAGTTCTCGAACGGTGACTGGCGCGTATAATGCGCACTCCTGCGGTTAGGATTGGCATGCTGTTGCTTCAGCATGGTCCCGTAGTCCATAAGAGCATTGTACCACTTCCGGGGGTCCGCGGGGTCCATGGTCCGCTCGACAAGAGGGATGAGCTCATCGTCATGGATACCCTCCTGGTCCTGAAAGAACTCGTGGATATACACGCGCCGGATGTTCGTGTCCATGAAGACCACGGGCTTGTTGAACGCAAAGGCCATGACCGCGCCCGCGGTGTATTTGCCGATGCCCGGGAGCGTAAGAAGCTGCTCAGGATTGGACGGCAACCTGCCCTTATGCTCTTCCACTACTTTTTGCGCAAGCGCCTTGAGTGCAAGGGCCCTGCGGTTGTAGCCCAGGCCCTGCCAGATCCCAAGCAGTCTCGGGAGCGGCGCATGAGCAAGGGCTTCGAAGTCCGGAAAGGCAGCGAGGAATTCCTTGTATTTTTCGAGCACCCGCTCCACCTGTGTCTGTTGGAGCATGATTTCCGAGACCAGCACGCGATAGGGATTGAGCTTTTTTCGCCACGGGAGGTCGCGGCCCTGGGTGTCGTAGTGGCCGTAAATTTCTTTTTGGAACGCGCGGACCTGGGCGGAGGTAAGCGCCTTGTTAATCTTCGCCCGAAGGGTCGTTTGGGTATCGGGCGGATGAATCGGCAGCAGCCCTTCCGTGATGCCGCGGAGTTCCGCAAGCGCTTCCTGATCAGCGTCACGGACCACTGGCGCCGTTCTCCTGTTTCGTGGACGGCACGGGAGGCCGGTTATGCTAGGCGCCATTTTCAAAAAATATACCAGCCCTTTCCCAAGCTTCATCCACATTCGCGCTGGACTGGACCCGGGATGCGAGGAGATGGCCGAACTTATAGTTTCGGGCGAAATAATGGGTGAACTCCTTAAGTCTGCCGAGCCGGTATTCAGGCCGGTAAAGCTCGAGGTGGTCGATAAAGCTGCCATAGACCATCGGCAGGGATACTGTTGGAGCTTCAATGGCGCAGCCGTACACGTTCCGGGCGATCTCGGCAAAAAGCCAGGGTCGTATCGCTGCACCACGGCCGATCATAAGACCGTCGGCGCCGGAAATGCGAAGACAATTTTCCGCATCCTGTACCGTAAAGATCCCGCCATTGGCAATGACCGGGATCGTGAGCCGGCCTTTTACTTTGGCGACCCACTCCCACCTTGGGGTCCGGGCAAAGGACTCTTTTTTGAGCCGGGCATGGACCGAGAGCATGTCAATACCTTCGTCTTCGAGCATACCGCAGAAGTCCAGTAATTTCTGTTCGTCCAGTTCGATGCCGAGCCGGATCTTTGCCGTAAGGGGGAGCGTGGTTCGTTTCCGCGCCTCGGCCACCATGCAACGGACCTCCTCGGGCAGTTCCATCAGCCTGATGCCCGCGCCGAGTTTCCCGACAGCAGGAGCCGGGCAGCCCATGTTCAGATCAATAGCATCCGCCTTAAGTTTATGAAGGACATCTATGGCCGGGGCCATTTCCTGGTCCGTGGAGATCAGGAGCTGATAGGAAAGGGGTTTTTCCTGCGCCGTCCTGATAATGTACGGAGAGAACCGGGGGCTTTCCGTGGGCAGCCTTTTTGCCGCGAGCATTTCCGTTGACAACAGGCCAACTCCGCCAAAGCCGGAGCAGATCTGCCGGAGAGCGCTGTGCGTAAGGCCTGCCATAGGCGCCAGGAGCAACGGCGGATAGATCGAAAGATCACGAATTTGAATTTTTTGAACGAGTGTTGTCATTGAGTGTCAGCAATACAGCGTGCCGGCCAGAAGGTGCGTGTCCTTGTGGATGAGGATGGCCTTGTACCTGCCCTGAAAGAGGTGTCCGGTCTTATTGTAGCGTTTGTTCCGCGTCTGAGTGAATACACCGTTTAATTGCCTCATGCCGGGGGAAAGGTCCCCATCCGGGGTTTCGATGACAAAGTGGTAATGGTTGTCCATGAGACAGTAGCCGTGGCACAGCAATGGCAGCGCTTATTGACGTGCGCGAGGATTTAGAGAAATGTCTCTCGGTCCTGGTCGTCTTTGAACACGGCTTTTTTATCGTTCCCCCGGTTGGTAATGTGCTACACGGCGCCGGGGCATTCAATGCGGAGAGGTCGAGCCATAAAGAGAGCTTATCAGAAGTTTAGATAAAAGTCCAACGGGATAGACCTGATAAGATGGGTGTTAAGGGCTTCCCTGTTTATCGAAAAATGATTCGGGTATTATACTTGACCAAAACCACCGTCTGCCACAAGCTCCGCGCCTGTCATAAAACTTGAATCATCCGAGGCCAGGAAGAGCACCGTTCGCGCCAGTTCTTCAGCGCTGGCAAAACGGTGTAACGGCGTTGTGTTCAGAACCGTTGTCGCAAAACTCTTCATCTGTTCCTCGCTCATTTTCATTTTTCCATAGATTGGGGTATCAACCGGGCCTGGCGAAACAACATTCACGCGTATCTGGCGTGGCGCGAGTTCCGCGGCCCAGGCGCGAGCAAAGCTGCGAACAGCGGCCTTGGTACCCGAGTAGACGCTCCCGCCCACAAGACCCTTGGAAGAAAGAGTCGAAGAATTTAAAACGATCTTCGCACCCTGACTCAATAGGGGAAGGGCTTTGGATACGGTGAAGTAGAGTCCTTTAACGTTGGTGTCGAACTGACTATCAAAAAAGGTCTCGTCTACCTGTTCGGTCGGCAAAAAATGCGCGATACCGGCATTAGCGAAAAGAATATCGATCTTCCCGTATTTCGTTTTTATGTGCTTGTAGAGATTTTCAATGTCACTGAGCCTGGCGACATCGGTTTGAATGATATCAAACTTTTCTCCCAGTTCATTTTTCGCTTTGTCAAAAGTCTCTTTAGCGCGAGCTGTGACCACCACTGTTGCGCCCTCTGTTTTAAAAAGCTGGGCAGTTGCAAGACCGATTCCCGAGTTTCCACCAGTGATCACCGCGATTTTGCCTTCAAGTTTTTTCATGTTTTTTCTCCTTGTAAACGCAGTTCTTGGTAACTGCTTATGGATGTTTTCACGGACTATTTCTGAGACGTTACCAGGTTTTGCCACAACCCGATCACATTCCCTTCCGTATCTTTCATATAGGCATAGAAACCCATACCCCCGACTTCCGTTTTCCCCATTATGACCGTACCGCCGGATGTTTTCACTCTTTCCAGCATCGCGTCCAGGTTTTCTACGGTGATTGCAACTGTTGTTCCGCTCATCGGCAGATGTGAATCGCGCTTGAACATGCCGCCGCCGATATAACCAGGCTCGTTTGGCTTATACTTTTCATCGACAGGACCGGTTTGAAGGCCCACATAAACCCCGCCCTCGGCCATCGGCATTTCCATTGTTTTCCATCCAAACAAACTTTCGTAGAATTTTTTCGCGCGGCTGATATCATCAACCGCAATCTCAAAATGCTGTACTTTGTCCATAATGTCTTACTCCTTTCTTATATTATTTGGTAAATCGACTTTAACTATTTTAAACTGTTTTCAACTGTGTTTCAGCAGATTGAACGTGCGACCCTGATCATTGATCGGCACTGGTTAGCCACATGTAATAAGTATATCACAACCCATGATATGCTGACCGGTTTTTTGCGAGCATTATTTCCTGTCTTTTAGCCGGTACACAAATTTCAACCCAGACCATGTCTCATCAATGGCCGCCACTTTAACATCCACGAGGCCGTTCTTCAGGCCGATTTCAATGACCGCGTTTTCATTGAGATCGGTTTCCACCTTCGACGAGCCCTTGGGCCAGGAGATCCAGAGCGCCCCGTCCTTTTCAAGGCCCTTTTTCAGGCGCGAAAACTGCCGTTCCAGTTCTGTCTTGCTCTTCGTAAAGAAGTGGATAAAATCGATCGGCCCCCTCAGAGTTGTAACGACCGTGATCCCGGAAGGCAATTTACCCAGTGTCTTCCCGTAGTTCTCCGGTGGATGCAGAATGGCGAGTTTGGACCCCTCCTTGATCCCGAGTTTCCCGATCAGCAATGTATTTGAATACCCTGCCGGCATGACCTCCCTCCTTGCTCTTAACTCAGCTGCCCGACAACTACTGCCGTGAAAATCAGCATCGGCCACCAGGGGAGCGCCTGAGGCTTTTTTGCGGCCATCCAGGTCAACCACTCGACCGGTACGAAGGCCAACCCAAATTTCGCTGCCATGGAATGTGCTGCCTCTCTACGCAGATTTCCGGAAAGTGCGCGGTTCCCGCCGGACCTCAGTTTAACGGTATCGGCGTGCTGAAACCTTGCGCGGGAGTCCCTTCCGAGAACATGATCTGTGCTCGCCAGAGAGACATCGATGTGTCGAAACGAATAAACAACATATGATTCTCCGTTGCCGGCAGGGTTGGCTCTCCCCAGACCGTCATGCCGCTTCCGTCCGCGAAATTCATAAGTGGCGTAGCCGCCGCATTTCCCCATGCGTCGGCGAAACCGGCGCGGGTCATACGTATAAGCGACGTATTGCCCGAAGCTCCACGGCGGTTGAAAAGCATCGTGAGCTCATCGCGAGAAACCCACACCTGCGACTCGTCGTCCGGAGAGTCCGACCCGGTAATAGATACCGGCGCATTCCAGCCGGCGCCGTTCCACGCGCCGTACAGCAACCGGCCTTTATTGGGAAGCGAGTCGTCGCGTTCCCATAGGTAGAGGTCTCCGGACGCCGTCTTGTGAATATCATGGCGATAAACCGCGGATGACTGGTTCCCTGAACCATAATCTCCGGGGAGGAGGGACGGAGCGCCCCAGGGGTCATTCCTGGAGGCCCGGGTCGCCCGATAATTTCCCCGAGGACCGAGCGCCGCGATATTAAACGTGTCACGATAAAAGATGATTTCCGTTTCAGCGTCGTTGAGCCACACACAGCATTCATTTCCCAGAGAGTTGATACTGCTTCCGTCGATTGCGCTCCCGAGATTCCGCGGAGTGGACCATGAGGCGCCGTTCCATTCGACAGCGTAGAGGTCCGTGTTCCAGTCCAGCCCGGCGCCCACCGTATGGCCCGGCAAAAACGGCGCAGGGGGATAAATGCTCGTCCCGTTCATGAAATCGTTTACGGATTTTATGGAATGAAGAAAATAGATCCTATTGCCTTCCGCGTTAATGAAAACGGAGTCCATATAGCCTCCTGCGGGCGAAGTGATCGCGCCGCCTGTGAAGCGCCCGTCCTGATAAGGCTGCGGTGCGGGCAGGGCGCTTTCGGATTTCGAGCAGCCCGTTGCCGCGAGTATCAGGAATCCTATCACTCCTGTGGCGAGCCTTGTTTTCGCATCCATGTTCGGTAGCCTCCTGCTTCGAAATTATCAGCTCGCTAACGGCTTTTACGTCAGCGCGCCGGACACTCCGGCTTCGACGATGCAACCGGGAAAGAGATATTGATCGGGTTTCAGGAATGGCCGCTCTTTTGAAAAATAATGAGAAGACTTTAGATCGCGGATCTCGGCGTCCACCCTCTTGCTGCCGCCTCTTGCTTTAATCTGCCGAAGGACTGTTTTTCCGCGCCCGCGTTGTTCCGGTAACCCAGGCTCGCAAGGAACGCCAAAAACCTGGGGTCGCTTATGCTATAAGTATTGCTCATACGCAGTTAACGTCATCAGGCTTATATCGGTCAACCAATTGAAATTAACAGCCTGTATCTTATCGGCATGACTGTCCCAGGCTTCGAACACCTTTCCGATGAAGTCCGCTTGTTGCGCTTCAGCGCTGCCGCACGTAGTCGAAGACGGGTAACCGGCTTCCATCGCAGCTGAGGGGTCCTTCGACCATGCCGCTCTTCCCGTTTTCCACGCGAGGAGCGCCTTCTTGCGGACACCGCCCCAGCGGTGACAGCCGACCGCGCCGGTATTTCGAATGACCGGTGGCACGGGAGCAGAAAAGCTGCGAGATTGCGCACCACGGCATTCGCCGAAAGGCTTTGTCTGTATATTATCCCGTTGCACGGAGAACGGCAACCTGAATCTTGCTTCATTTTTGTATTTTTGCGCTGCTGAGGCTGATGAGTGCCTGATTCCAGGGGAGTTTGCTCCGATCGCACTTACAGCATCATGGAGCTGTATTGCGGCCGTCTTGAACCTATTGTCCTATTCTGATTTACGGAATATCTCTGCCTTCCCCGAAGCCCAGCACCGGGAACTCGGACTCTGAGACCCCATATTTTTTAAAAGCCGCTTGTAAATCGTTTTCATGCTCATCCACCCTTTCATTGTTGTGGCCGCCAAAACCATGAAAAGTGCCATAATGCATACCAACACTTTGCTTGCTGTTCATAAATTTATGTAATTTGACCGCATCATCAGGGCTCATATGCACTGTTCTCATCATCCATCTCGGTTCATAGTGGCCGAGAGGAAGCAATGCCAGACGGAACCCTCCGAATCTTTCTTTTAGGGAAGTCAGAAATTCTCCATATGCGGTATCGCCCGCAAAATATACATTACCGGAAGGGGATTGTATGACAAAACCACCCC
>JANPMZ010000326.1:0-4265 GCA_031427195.1 Nitrospirota bacterium | reverse complement strand
AGACGAACCAGTGCAGCGTGAAAAAAAGATCTTCGCGATCCTTGAGCAGGAGGAGAAGGACGGCGCCCATCTTGCCGCAGCGGCGCGCAAGATGATGTCCTTCCTTCTCCTGGAGAAGGAGGGTTATGCCGCGGAAGAGGTCGAGCGGAACGTCGTATTTACTCTCACGCTCGGCGCTGAGACAGCGCATTCTTCCGTGGATTTTCTCGTGACACTGGAGGGGAAAAAGGCCATGGTCATCAAATGCTCCGCAGGCGCGCTCGATTCCCGTGAGCGCCAGGCGGTTGCCGCCGCCCGGCTGCTCGCGGCACCGCCTGTGCCATTCGCGGTCGTTGCAGACCCGGAGCATGCGGAATTCCTGGATACCGCCACCGGCACAGTGATCGGAGAAGGCTTTGGCGCGGTCCCGGTCAGGGATGAACTGCTGAAGAGGCTTGCCGGCATTGACCCAAAACCTCTTGCAGCAGAGCGGATCGAGAAAGAAAAGCGCATCCTGCTCGCCTTTGACTCCATCCGCTGCAGCGTTCCCCAAGGTGCTGATGGCCGCGCCATACAACTCGGCGAGGCTTGTGAAAAGAAGAAGACGTGAGCTCCGGTCGTAATACCGCGTAACGCCACTTCCCGCAACTTACCCTGATAATCTGTTGACCGGCTCCCAAGCTCCAATTCCGCGAGACCACCCGGCTTGATTCAAGCTGCCTCCTGCAGCGTATAAGCCGGGACAAAGACCGAGATGCAGAATTCATCAAGGGTTGTGGGAGTGGAGACCCCGTCCTCCCGTTTCACTATGATGCGCCCTTCATTAAACGCCCGACTCATCTCGACATAAAGCCTGCTCATATCAGGCGAAAGCCCTGCGGCAATGAGCCCTTTCTCTGCATCCGCATAGGGGAACGTGACGTACTGCAGATCGGGCCTGCCGATCGTGACGCCGATGGTCGTCGTTGCTTCGGCAAGGGTAAGATTGTGCGGGCCGAGCAGGTAGGCTACCGCCATGCCAGCACGGTCGCGTTTCATCAGACGTTCAGCAGCGAACGCAGCTATATCCCTGGTGGCGATCATCGGCATGCTGAGGTCGCCCCGGATCGCGCTGCCGTTGATGCCCTTTGTTTTTATCAGTTCGATGTCCCCGAGCAGGTTCTCCATGAAGTACGCCGCACGCAGATGCAGGACATTGAGCCCCTTGATCCGGTTCAGCCGTTCTTCCTGACGATGCAGCCCCGTGATCGGTCCGGTGCCTGAGAACAGCTCCCCCCCGACGCTGGACAGGTTGACCACATGGGCGATCTTTGCAGCCTGCAGCGCGTGTGTAATGCTCTCCCCGGCGCTATCGGCATAGGACAGGAAGTTCTCGGCCCGGTAATTCGACGGAATCAACGTGAACACCGCATCAGCTCCGGTGAAAGCCCGGGTAAGAAATTCCGTGTCGAGAATGTCGCCGACGAAGGCCTCCGCATTCTTCCCCACGAGCGGCCGCAACCGGTCTGTTGATCGTGCGACCATTCGCACGTTTTCTCCTTTTGCAACAAGGGTCTCTACGATCTTTTTGCCTACATTTCCCGTGGCGCCTAAAATGGTATACATAACGTCCTCCTTTGGTACCAGACTTCCTGGACCGTTAAAAACAAGACTTTTCTAGTCTCTTTTACTTCAAGGCTAGCACCGGAACTAACGGATGTCAAGACAGGTTAACGACCATTCTATTCCTACCGCTCCTGCCCGAACTGCATCTCAAGCCCGAACAGGATCCCCGGCACCGCATTAAACCGCCGGTCACGCGGGAACCGTACCTGCGGCGTAAGGTCGAAGTACATCCAGTCACGCCAGAACCGCTGGCGATAGCGGGTGGCGACCACGACCTCCTGGAGCACATCGTGGGCGCCGGTCTGGAAGCTGCCACTCAGGTTGTAACTCAGCGCGCTGGTCGTGCTGAGAGGCTGGGACAGCGAGAAGATGAGTCCGTAATAATATCCCAACTGCTTTTCGTACCACGTGCCGTTCAGGGTGGTGCGGAAAAATAATGTATCACCCAGCGGCCGTTCGAGGTCCACCGTGGTCGACGACGACCACTTGATATCCGTCCAATAGGGGAATTCCTGGGTGAACCGCAGGTCCCATCGATCCAGGTGATAGAGCCGCCGGTAATAGGGCCGGATGAATGAAACGAAGTTCCCGCCCCGGTAGCGGAGTCCGAGCTTGAAGATGAAGTCGCGTCGTTCGCTTGATTTGATGTGATAGCCGAGAGCAGCGCTGGTGTTCCGGTCAACATTCTCGTCCTGCGTCGGCAACGTGAGCAGGCTCTGCCCCGATTTGCTCGGGTTGTCCTCATTCGTGTCTACAGCAATAGTGATGCGCGTCTTGTACTTTAGTTGAGGCAGTCTCAGGCGCAACTTTACCTTGGGTTTGAAAGTCCAGCGGGCATGATTTTCGATAAAGCCTTCGAACCGGACGACGGCGCTGGTCTCGTTCACTACTGCGGCATAACGCGGATCGTAGAAAAAAGAATCAAGCCAAGTGGCTGACTGGAGGATATTTTTCGTTATGCCGGCCTGGATGGAGTCCAGGAACGTCGGTCCTGCAGGCCCCAGCTGGATCATCTCCTCCCGCTCGAACGGCTCCCCGGCCGGTTTTTCCTCCCCACCGGTCGAGGTCGTTGTCGAGACTATCGGGGGTATCCCGTCCAGGGGCGGCGGCATGGTCTCCAATGCATTGCCAGGTGCTTCGGCTGATGCCGGGAGCGAAAAAGCACAGGAGATAGCCAGAACCACCCCGATGGTCAGGATGAGCGAACGCAGGGAGGGATGTGAGCGGGATCGTTTCAGTACGTCCTCCAGAATTTCAGGCAGTAGTGGCATCATTGTATAGGTGAAAGGCTTTTTTGACGCTGACGGATATTGAGCGGTCGATGAAAAGACACGATCAAGTCACCAGCCCCCCGGGCTCCAGGAACGAGACGGAGCACGAGAAAAAGGACCGGGACAGCGGCCCCGGCCCTTTCGTTTAAGGCTGAATATATTGGGAAGAATGAATGTTACCGCCCCAGCAGTGTGGTGAATTTGTCGTGATGGTCTTCCTCGTCAGCAAGGATCTGCTCGAAGAGCAGCCGGGTCGTGCTGTCGCCTTCGGCCTGCGCCAGCTTGATGATCTCCTTGTAGAGCTCGATCGCTTCCTCTTCCGCCTTGGCGTCGGCTTCGAGCATTTCCGTGATGCTGCCGCCTACCTTGATGGGGTCCGGCTTGGTGGTGGGGACGATGTCAAAATAGAAGATCCGCTCAGCGATCTTTTCCGCGTGCTTCATTTCTGAAATGGCGACCTCCTCGAAGACCTCGGCGAGCTCGGCCGAGTTCAGGCCCTTGGCCATGATGTGCTGCCACATATACTGGACCGTGACCTGGATCTCCCGGGCGATCGCCTTGTTCATCAAGTCCGTCAGTTTGCTGCTTGCTTTTTGTACCATGGGTATCTCCTTTCGTTGTTGCGCATTGTCGTGCTGTTATTGATATTCTCTCCGGTCTTGCTAAGGACGCCTGATGCCCCGGTGTTCGTTGAACTGCTGCTCTGCCCTGTCCGGATCGTCGGAGTTGTTCAGAATGAGTTGGCGCAGATGCTGATAGCCGTCGAGCTCTATCTCGATGAATTCCACTGTCAGCTCGCCCGGCCCTGACCGGATGATTCTTCCGTCAGCCTCGATCAGCGCCCGGTGGCCGGAGGCCTGCAGATGGATGCCGGCCCGCACCGAGGTTCCGGGCAGCGGCCTCTTGGTGTCCGTCCGATCCAGCCCGGTGAGATGGAGACCGCTCATGCTGATATCGATGCCGCTGTTGGCCCGGAGCGACCAGTCGCCCGAAGTGATCACCACCTCGGTATTGAAGGGTACCCTCACAAAACCCCGCCGTTCATCGTTCTGCCCGGTCATGGCATGCCCTCTTTTCTTGAACAGGTTTAAGTATACCAGCTTGCTCCGGTTTCCGTCAATGGATGAATACAGATTTTGAATCTTATCCGTAAAAACGGATTTTGGCTATGAAGATCCAGACCGATGTCATTGACCTATCCGCCTTGTTCATGGCCGTTATCGGATTCGATCAGTGTCAAGGGTTTGTTCGTTGGGTGCGGCAGCGGCAGCGCTCTGGCAGGCCACGTTTTGTTTGACAACCTTCCGGGATTCTGGTAAAACTGTATCTCGTTTGTATTTTTCCGTACAATCAGACGATTACCATACTTTTCAGGAGGCTGGACCACATGAAAAATATCCTTATCGCATT
>JANPMZ010000325.1:0-2887 GCA_031427195.1 Nitrospirota bacterium | reverse complement strand
TGGCGAATCGGTCGTGAGTCGTCGCGACCGTGCCGGCTCGCGCGAACAACAGCGACGAACACGCCTACACGACTCCCGGCCAGTACGAAGGCGTCCTGCAAATGTTCGAGCCCACCATCACCTGACCGAACTGCAAGACAGGGATCACGCTCACGCTGGTAACCCAATTGCAGCGCCTGTTCGTGATTCGACGGGCACTGGAATAAACAGACAGGGACGACATCAATGAAAAATCGAATAATCAGTGTCAAAGGAACGGACATCGCCATTGCCACCCGGCATGAGCAGGATTACATCTCGCTGACCGACATGGTCAGAAATTTCGAGGGCGGCAGCGCCCTGATCGAGCAATGGCTTAAGAACAAGGACACGGTGCTGTTTTTAGGGGTGTGGGAGCAGCTCAACAACCCAGGTTTTAATTCCCTCGAATTCGAGGGAATTAGAAACGAGGCCGGGCGTAACAGTTTTTTCCTGTCCACCAAAAAGTGGATAGATGCCACGTCCGCCATTGGGCTGCATGCCAAGGCAGGCCGCTACGGAGGCACCTACGCCCACCGCGACATCGCCTTCGAGTTCGGCTCCTGGCTCAGCCCGGAATTCAAGCTCTATCTCATCAAGGAATTCCAACGCCTCAAGGACGAAGAGGCGCGCTCGCAGGCATTGGAATGGAACTTCCAACGCACCTTGGCCAAGGTCAACTACAAGATACACACCGACGCCATCAAGGAACGCCTGATCCCTCCCCGGCTTACCAAGGCGCAGACCAACATGGTGTATGCCTCCGAGGCCGATCTGCTCAACGTTGCCCTATTTGGCATCACCGCCGCGCAGTGGCGGAAAGCCAACCCCGTCCAGACCGGCAACATGCGCGACGACGCCACGCTGGAACAACTGGTGGTACTGTCCAATCTGGAAAGCATCAACGCCGTGCTCATCCATCAGGGACTGACCGCTCCCGAACGACTCACGCAGCTGAACGCCACAGCCATTACGCAAATGCGCTCGTTGGTGGGCATGGGCGCGGTCAAGCGGCTGGTAGGCCCGGGCAACCCGAAGGAAATCGAGTCATGACAGAACCCACCATCACTTGCCCCAACTGCAAAACCGAAATCAAGCTCACGGAATCGTTGGCCGCGCCGCTGATCGAGGTCACCCGCAAACAGTTCGAGCAGCAACTGGCGCAGAAAGACGGCGAAGTCGCCCAGCGCGAGCAGGCCATGCGCGACAAGGAAAAGCAGCTTGCAGAAGACAAGCGCAAGCTCGACGATCAGGTGGCCGATCAAGTTGCAGCGCGGTTGAAAGCGGAGCGCGCCCGCATCGTTGCCGAAGAATCCAAAAAAGCGAAACTTGCCAGCGCAGCGGAGCTGGAGAACAAGGCGCGCGAACTGGCCGATCTGCAAGAAATGTTCAAAGCCCACGATGCTAAACTTGCCGAAGCGCAAAAAGCGCAAGCCGAACTCATCAAGAAGCAGCGCGAGCTGGATGACGCTAAACGTGAGCTAGAGCTGACGGTTCAAAAACGCATACAGGAGGGCCTTGCTGCCACCCGGCAAGAGGCCAAAAAAGAAGCCGAGGACGAACAGAAACTCAAGGTAATGGAGAAGGAGCAGACCATTGCCGCGATGCAGAAACAGATCGAGGACCTCAAGCGCAGGGCAGAACAGGGTTCACAACAACTACAGGGCGAAGTCCAAGAACTGGAGCTTGAAAACCTGTTGCGCACAAAATTCCCTTTCGATGCGATCGAGCCGGTACCCAAGGGTGAATACGGCGGGGATGTGGTGCAGCGTGTTGTCGGCGCAGGCGGCCAGTTTAGCGGCACCATTCTCTGGGAGACCAAGCGTACAAAAAACTGGAGTGATGGTTGGCTGACGAAGCTGCGGGAAGACCAACGCACCGCCAAAGCGGAGATCGCCGTGCTGGTGAGCCAGGTGCTTCCGAAGGGGGTTGAGACCTTCGATGTGGTGGACGGGGTCTGGGTAACGCATCCGCGCGCGGCGTTGCCCGTGGCGGTGATTCTTCGTCAGTCGTTGCTGGAAATTGCCATGGCGCGGCAGGCTTCCGAAGGGCAGCAAACCAAGACAGAAATGATCTATCAATACCTCACCGGCCCACGCTTCAAGCAGCGCGTGGAGGCCATCGTCGAAGCGTTTTCTACCATGCAGGAAGACCTCGACAAGGAAAGAAAAGCCATTATGAAACAGTGGGCCAAGCGCGGAGAGCAGATCGAGCGCGTGATGGGGGCGACGGTGGGGATGTACGGGGACTTGCAGGGGATTGCGGGTAAGTCGTTGCAGGAGATTGATGGGTTAGAATTACCAGCATTGGAAGATGGAACAGGTTCGAGGGGCGCACGATGATAAAAAAAGTATTCGATTCAAACCAGCTTTCCAAGCTGATACTGCATGGCTATAAGTCGATTGCGTCGTGCGAGATTGAATTAGGCATGCTCAATGTTCTGATCGGCGCTAACGGTGCGGGAAAATCGAACTTCATCGGCTTTTTCAGGCTCATCAGCAAGATTCTAGATCAGCAGTTGCAGTCGGCTGTTGGAACTTCTGGAGGTCCTGACGCCATACTGCATTTTGGACGGAAAAAAACGGAAGAACTGAACGCCGAGCTCTATTTCGGCAACAACGGGTACAAATTCAATCTGAAACCAACTCAAGACAACCGGATGATGTTTTCCCGCGAATGCTTGTGGTGGAACGCCCACGGGGATTGGAATCCTAGCTCTGGCCATTTCGAGTCGTACGTGGAGTCTCAAAAAGGGAGGGGGAAGATTTACTCCTATGTTGTTCCGCCGATGCGAAGTTGGCGCGTCTACCATTTCCATGACACCAGCGACAGCGCTACGGTCAAACAGGTTCACGGCATTAATGATAAC
>JANPMZ010000324.1:0-5821 GCA_031427195.1 Nitrospirota bacterium | reverse complement strand
GATCTCGTCCAGGATCTTGAAGCAGAGGTTCACGCCGATGCTCATGTTCGGTGAAAGCACACAGGGGACCTTTTGGACATAGGTGGCGACCAGGGCGAGCTGCTCTTTGGTAAAACCCGTCGAGCCGATCACCACGGCCTTGCCCAGCTCGGCACACAGGCGGATATGTTCGAGGCTGGTCTCGGGAGTGGTGAAATCGATCAGCACGTCCCCGGCCTTGAGCGCGGCCATAAGATCGTCGGTAATTTTGACGCCGGTTGCAGCGATGCCTGCGGGGCCGCCCGCATCCTGTCCGAGGAGCGTATGCCCTTTTCGCTCCACGCCCCCGCTAAGAACAATGCCCTCCGAGCTCGAAAGTACATTGATGATGCGCGAGCCCATGCGGCCCGCTGCGCCGGTTACGATTGTTTTGATCATGATTAACCTCTTTCAGGCTCAGAGCCGGAATAAAAATCTTCGACAGGATAACAGGATAAGATCTGAAAAAGCAAAGCATCTCATCCAGAAAATCCTGTAAATCCTGTTATCCTGTCAAAAAGCCTTACCGATCCTTTTTGCAAAGACCTTGATTCTTAACCTACTAAAGAAGCCCGTACTCCTTGAGCGTCTTCTTGAGCTTGTCCTTGTTCGCATCGCTCATGGGGCAGAGCGGCAGACGGAACTCTTCCGAGATCTTGCCCATAAGCGCCAGCGAGGTCTTGGCCGGGATCGGGTTCGTCTCGATGAACATGGCGTTGTGCAGCGGCTCCATCTTATAGTGGAACTTGAGCGCCTCTTCCATCTTCCCGGCAAAGAAAGCGTCGAACATCCCGGCGCAGTCGGCAGGCGCTACATTCGCGGTCACGGATATGGCGCCCACACCGCCGATGGCAAGCAGGGGAAGCGTGGTGAAATCATCGCCGGAGAGCACGTCAAAATCCCTGCCGCAGAGCCGGATGAGCTCGCTGATCTGCTTCAGGTCGCCCGTGGCTTCTTTCAGCCCGACGACGTTCTTCAGTTCACGGAGACGCGCCACGGTAGCCGGCAGCATGTTCACGCTCGTTCTGCCCGGAACGTTGTACAGGATGATAGGGATATCCACCGTTTCGGCCACATGCTTGAAATGGCGATACAGCCCCTCTTGCGTCGGCTTGTTATAATAGGGGGTGATGAGCAGCACGCCGTTCGCGCCCGCCTTCTGTGCGTACTTCGTGAGCTCCACGGTCTCGCTCGTGCTGTTCGAGCCTGCCCCGGCGATCACCGGCACGCGCTTGTTCACGGTCTGCACCGTGAACTCCACCACGCGATGGTGTTCCTCGTGGGAGAGTGTGGCCGATTCACCGGTCGTGCCGCACGGCACGATAACATCCGTCCCGTTCTTGATCTGGAACTCGATCAAATCGCCGAGCGCCTTCTCGTCCACCTTCCCGTTCCTGAACGGCGTTACGATTGCTACCATTGAACCCTTGAACATACCCGCCTCCTTGGCATACAATACGATTATTAATGTAAGGGCGTATTGCATACGCCCCGGGCGCAACGCATTGCGCCCCTACATGCAAAAGCGAATTACGCGTACACAACTCCCTCGCAGATCACCACTGCCTCGCCTTCGAGGTAAATATCCTTGAATCCTTCAGCATCGCCTTCGAACGTGACGGTCAGCTTTTCTCCGCTGCGCGTCGTGACCTGGACCGGCGATGCGACCATCCGGAGGGAGGCCGCAACGAGCGCCGCAGCCACCGAACCGGTGCCGCAGGCCAGGGTCTCGCCCTCGACACCGCGTTCGTAGGTCCTGATGCTGAGCCTGTGCTTCCCCTGCACCTGGATGAAGTTCACATTCGTGCCCGCGGGCTTGAAAAGGTCATGATAGCGGGTGCGCCTGCCGACGCCGTCAACGTCTTCCGTGGCAAGCTCGCCCGACAGATAGACGACATGGGGCACACCGGTATTGATATAGTGGCCCGTGCGCGCCCCGCCCTCGAAGGGGACCGGAATATTCTGGCGCAAATTGCTCGCATTGGTAAGCTGTACTTTTACCTTCTTTGCTTTGACCTCGGCCCGGATGATGCCCGCAAGGGTCTCGAAGGCCATGGTCTTTTTCGCGATCTTTCTGAGGAAAGCGAACCGCGCGGCGCAACGCGAACCGTTCCCGCACATCCCGGCCTCGCTTCCGTCGGCATTGAAGAACCGCCACTTGAAATCCGCCTTGCGGGACGGAACGATCACGATCAGCCCGTCGGCGCCGACGGAATAGTGGCGGTCGCACACGGTCCTGGCAAGGCCTGTCAGGCCCTTCCCCTTCAGTATCCCCTTCCGGTCGTCGATAAGGATAAAGTCGTTGCCGCTTCCCTGCATTTTATAAAAAGGTATTTTCTTCATGGTTTTTATTTTCATTCCGCAATCCGAAATCCGCAATTGCTAATCCAGCCACCGCGGGACCTTCTCGCCTTTGACCAGTTCGCTGTAGGTCTCGCGCTCACGCACAACGAAGTAGTCACTTCCTCTGACTATCACTTCGGCGGCGCGAGGCCGGGAATTGTAGTTGGAGGACATGGAAAAACCGTATGCCCCCGCTCCCAGGACCGCGAGATACTCGCCCGACCGTATGACCGGCAGGCTCCGGTCCTTGGCCAGGAAATCTCCGGACTCGCAAATCGGGCCGACCACGTCGTACGTTTCACGCTCGGGCGACGACGGCTCCACCAGCGGCTTGATGTCGTGGTAGGCGTCATACAGGCTCGGCCTGATGAGGTCGTTCATGCCCGCATCCACGATCAGGAACTTCTTTTCGCCGCTGTCCTTGCGGTACAGTGCGCGGGTCACCAGAATGCCGGCGTTGCCCACCAGCGCCCTGCCCGGCTCCATGACAATGGTGCAGCCGCTCGCTTTCAGCATCGGCTTGATGGCCGCGGCCACCTCTTTCGGCAGCGGCGGGGTCTCGTCCTTGTAGGTGATGCCGATCCCGCCCCCGATGTTAATGTGCGTGATGTCCATACCCGCAGCCCGCAGCTCCTTGACAAGCCCCACCAGTTTTTCAAGCGCGTCGATAAAAGGCTGGACCTCGGTGATTTGGGAACCGATGTGCTGGTGCACCCCGACCACTTCGATGTTCGCAAGCCCCCGGGCAACCTGGTAGTACTCCAGCGCCTCTTCGATCGGGATGCCGAACTTGTTCTCCTTGAGCCCCGTCGAGATGTAGGCGTGCGTCTTGGGGTCGATGTTGGGATTCACCCGCAGCGCGATCCTCGCCTTTGCGTGCATCTCGTTCGCCGCGCGGTCAATGGCGATCAATTCCTCGCCCGACTCCACGTTGAACATGAGTATGCCGACCTTGAGCGCATATTCGATCTCGTCGCGCCGCTTGCCGACACCGGCGTACACGATCTTCTTCGGATTGATGCCTGCCCGCAGCGCCCGGAACAGTTCTCCGCCCGAAACAATGTCCGCCCCGGCCCCTTCCTTACCGAGCACCCGGAGGACGGCGCCGTTGGAATTCGACTTGAGCGCAAAGCAGATAATGTTCGGAACGTCGGCAAAGGCCTTATCAAAAGCACGATAATGGTTGGCAAGGGTATTGCTGCTGTAGCAATAGAACGGCGTGCCTACCCGATGGGCGATTGAACTGACCGGCACTCCCTCGCAATAGAGCTCCCCGTTCTTATATGCAAAATCATGCATGGCAAAGGCCCTTCCGGCTGAACAGCGTCATCGGTCCCCTGGAGCTCATAGCTGTTTTCCGTCCCTTTTCAAGGTCTCCCTCATCGAAGCTTTTCCGTATAGACTGCCTGTTCCTTGGAAGACTGGCTCTCGTTGCCGGACTGGTCCACAGCGGTCACGACATAGTAATAGGACCTTCCCGAGTCAACGGTCTCATCAGAATAGGTTGTTCGGGCGAGCGGTTTGTCATTCAGCCGCTTACGGTCCCGTCCGCTCTTCGTTGAGCGGTAGATGTAGTAGCCCGCGATGTCGCCCTCCCTGTTCTCGTTCCAGGTGAGGAACACCCTGCCCACTCCCGGGACCACCGTGAGGCCTGTGGGAAGCTCGGGCGGCGTCACGTTTCGGGGTGTGGCCGTTGCTTCGGCAGCGTCGAGGCTTTCTTTCCAGGGCAAGGCCGGGCTGTCCACCGCGCGCACCGTATAAAAATAGGTCTTATCGTTTTTAGCGGTACTATCCGTATACGACGCCGTTCTGAGGGGTTCCTTGTTCAGGGGCGCTTCTGCGTACGCTCCGCCCTCATTTCGTCGATAAACGTTATACCCGATAAAGCCGTCAAATACGCTGCCGTCGGACCTCGTGCTGACCGCTGCCCAGGCAAGCTCCACGCTCTGCTCCCCGCCAACGGCCTTTATTGTGCGGGGCGGGGCCAGCGACAAAAGCGGCGCGGTCCGGACCTCTGCGGAGGGGGAAGCCACGTCGCCTTTTATCCCGAGGGCAACGACCCGGTACGCATACACGCGACCGTACTTCAAAGGACCGTCGCTCCAGAAGACCACACCGTTCCGGACCGATGCGGGAGCGGGATCAACAAGCGCGAGCTCGGCCACCTGGTGAAAGCGGGCCCGCTTCCGGTCCGGTTCGAGCTCGGCGCGAAAGACCCGGAACCCGAAGAGTTCAGCAGGGCTCATGGCCTTGCCTTCGGCATTTTTTGTCGGAACCGGCCAGGACAGGAACACGGAAACATCGCGCGCCACAGCCTTGAGGTCATGCACCATTTCGGGCCGGGGACTGTCAGGCGTGAGCGGGTCGGTCTTTCTGCCGCACGAGGCAAGCAGCGCCGCCACAACCACCAGGCCGGCAACCAGCAACCATCCGGACCGGAGCTTCATCGCCGCTTCTTGAGCACGGCAAGGCGTTTTTTCAGGTTCGCCGGCGCCGTGCCTCCCTGAGACGTCCTTCTGCCTACCGAGGCCTCGACCGACAGCGCCGCGTACACGTCGTCACGGATCAGGGATGACAGTTTTTTGTATTCCGTCAGCGGCAGGTCAGCCAGGCCCGATTGCAGCTCCAGGCAGCGCAGGACGGCCCTGCCCACGACCTCGTGCGCCTGCCGGAAGGGCAGACCCTTTTTCACCAGGTAATCCGCAAGGTCCGTGGCGGTAATGAATCCGTCCTCTGCGGCCTTGCGCATCGCATCCTGGTGGACCGTGATGCCCTTCAGCATCTCGATATACACCGCAAGCGAGCGCGTGACCGTGTCGGCTGAGTCGAAGAGCGGCTCCTTGTCTTCCTGCATATCGCGGTTATACGCCAGGGGCAGCCCCTTCATGATTGTCAACAACGCGGTCAGGTTGCCGTAGACCCTGCCGGTCTTTCCGCGCGTGAGCTCCGCCACATCGGGGTTCTTTTTCTGCGGCATGATGGAGGACCCCGTCGTGAAACCGTCGGAGATCGTGATGAAGCCGAACTCCGAGGACGACCAGAGCACCAGCTCCTCGGACAACCGCGAAAGGTGCATCATGATCTGGGCGCAGGCAGCAGCGAACTCGATCGCAAAATCCCGGTCGGATACCGCGTCCATGCTGTTCTCGCACACGCTTTCAAAACCCAGCTCCCGGGCCACGAACTGCCGGTCAATGGGCAGCACCGTGCCTGCCAGGGCGCCGGCGCCGAGCGGCAGCACATTCACCCGGCGGAAGCAGTCCTCCAGGCGTCCGCGGTCGCGCGAGAACATCTCATAGTAGGCCAGCAGATGGTGGCCCAGCAGGACCGGCTGCGCCCGCTGGAGATGGGTGTAGCCCGGCAGCACCACACTCTGGTAACGGTCGGCCAGGGTGACGAGTACCTGCTGGAGCGCCGCCAGAAGATCGTGGGTCTCGGTGATCACGTCGCGCAGATACAT
>JANPMZ010000323.1:0-12006 GCA_031427195.1 Nitrospirota bacterium | reverse complement strand
GTGCCCCAACCCGCCGGCTATGCAGAAATGGCTTGATTCACTGGGCGTAAAAAACTACAAGGAAGTAGCGCCGCCGCCGATCGCGCGGCCGGGGGACCAGAAGTAGAACCTGTCGCCCCACTGATTCAAGAACAAGTGCATACATATCTTTAAACCCTTCTGCATGTCACCGTAAATGCTTTGAAGGGTTTTTCTTTTAAAGCTAAAGTGCGGTAGGAACATTATCCTAAAAAGAGCAGTTGGCCGCTAAAGAACGCAGAGATCACAAAGAAAAATCAACCGGTTGGGTGGTAAAATCGCATCACCAGAATGGTGAGTGGGCGTTACGTATTAAGAGCCTTATTTTCTGTAACTATTCAGGTTAGCCGCGAAAGAGCGCAAAGAGCTCAAAAAATACAGTAACCACACAGCAATCAGATCAGGTGCATAAATGTCTGTGTCGTAGGGGCGCAATGCTTGCGCCCTTGCTGCTATTGCCATTTCCACCAGGGCGTATGCAATACGCCCCTACAAAAACGACTGTCGGAATGACAGGATTTTGCCCCATGCTGAATAGTTACGAACAAAATTCTTCTCAAAATGGCAGGAAATTTACCCCATAGAGACCGGGCAGAGGGAATTGGCGGCGACATTCCTGATCATTGAACATCGGATGAAAGAGAGGAATTCAGTCAGGCTGATTGCTGAAGGAAGCACAAAGCTCGCATGCATCTCGGCACAGGGGAAGCCAAAGCGCATCCCCAGGGATATGCACAGGACGCTTCAGGCAGAGCTGGCAGCAGGCCCAATCTGAATATGAGAAAAGGTGGACTGCTGTCCTGCTAGCGTTGCCCTGCCGGTTTTATCTCGCTCACGCTTGACGCAGGAAGCGTTATCCACTGCAACTGCCCTTTAAGATGCACCTCGGATTCCGACACTTCGATCAGCACCCCTTTATACATCATCCCGTTCGCGATAACCTCTACTTCCTTGCCGATCATTGCCTGTATCTCTGCCATAGTGCCTCCGTTAATACTTTTTCTGACTTCTGACTCCTGACTCCTGACTCCTGACTCCTGCTTTATCATACTTCCAGCCTGCCCCAGCTTATTTTTTGATAACGCCAGAGCAGCAGCGTCATTCGAATAAGCCAGTCAAAGATCATGATCGACCATACGTAATGGATCTCAACCTTCACCACCACGGCAAGCAGCGCGGCCAGCGGCAGCCGGACAAACCACATGCCCGCGATCGTTCCAAACATGATGAAGCCCGTGTCCCCTGCGCCCCGGAGCGCTCCTCCCACGACCATGGTGATGGCAAGCGGGACCTGGGCAAAAGCAACGATCTTCATATACAGGATGCCATACTGTATCACATCCGGGTCATTGGTGAAAGCCCGGAGCAATATATAGGGAAAAAAGAAGAAGACCATGCCCATCGCCGCCATGAGAACAACGGCAAGCCGGTTCGCTTCGTAGGCGGAGATGCGCGCATCCTGCGTTCTGCCGGCGCCCAGGTTCTGCCCCACCATGGTGGCTGCGGCCACGGCGATGCCGTAGCCCGGCATGAACGAAAAAGCCTCAATGGCCAGCCCCACCTGATGCGCCGCATACACAGTCGTACCGTACAGCAGGATCACTTTGGCAAAGAGCAGAGACCCGATGTTTTGGAGCAAACGGTCGATAAAGATGGGGTAGCCCAGCTTCACGGTCATGGCCGTGAACCGCATCTCCAGATGCCTGCTCACTACCACATAGCCCTTGTGCATTGACCGCCGCAAAAGGAACGCAGCGCCGAGGCATTCGGATATGGCAATGGCGATAGCCGCGCCCTTTACTCCAAGAGCCGGGAATCCAAAACGACCGTAAATGAGCGGATAGGCCACGACAACATGTAAGATGTTCACCAGCATCACGGCATAGAGCGGCGTCCTTGTGTCGCCGGTGCCATGCATGATACCGGAAAGGACATTGAGCGTGATCGTGAACACGATGAACGCAAAGAGGATCGTTGTATATTCCGCGATGATCCCCTGCACAACCGGGTCAGCGCCGAGCAGCGCCGCGACTTTTCCCCCGAACATGAGGCCTATGATCGTAATGATTGCCGCGGCAACGATCGCCAGCAGCATGGCCTGATATGCCGCTTTTGCCGCCTCCTGCTTGCGATCCGCACCCCATAACTGCGAGACCAGCACCGTCACCCCGACATTGATGCCCCAGGACAAGCTCATGACCACGAAGACCATAAGCTGTGCCATACCCACGGCAGCAATAGCCGACGCGCCAAGTCCGCCGACCAGGAAGATGTCGACGATGCCGACCGAGCGCTGGAGCAGGCTCGACAACACAACGGGCAGAGCCAGTAAAAAAACTTTTTGACGGATGTTTGGCTGCATGATGGTTTGCAAGTGATACAACAATTAGCGGTGATTGTAAAGCGAATCTTGATAGTGCGGTGAAATGTCGTGGCAACTACTGTTTGTTTTATTTACATACTACTCTGCAATACTAATATTGTGAGAAGGGCAAAGAATACCGGTTGCAACTGCTTACCAACATGGGTTCGCTATTCAACAATCAGGATCCGTGCATATGAATCATTCTTCTCCATAAATTCTGCATATTTCAGTGATAAAGGATTCGGACAGCCACAGACCGGCGCTCTGGAGCTTCATAAGCGCTTCTCGAACGGATTTAATGATCCCCCGTTTTTTCGCAAGAACGATAATCCCGACGGTTCCTGTGTGACGACAACCCAATGCCACCGCGCACCGCCGTGCTTCGCGGTCGTCGATGACAGCCCAATAACCCGGGTTTTTCAGCGCGAACGTCAACACCGCGCTTTCCCCTTTACCCAAATCCCACGATGCTACGGAGGTGGGGACATCAAGAGCAGAGCCTTTTTTGAAATGTTTCGTCAAGTCGAGGCTGATCCCCGCCTTCGCGGTGATCTCCTGATAGACTTCATCCGGCACGACGATTTCCGAGAAAAGCGCGGGGAGCAATAACAAAAGCCCGCTTTTGGAAAGGCAAATCAGAGGGGAAGCGTTGACGACAATACGATCAATCCGCATCGCGCAGTTCTTCGGTTATATCTTCCGCAGTGGATTGAAATGGCGATACCTTGAACCGAACTAGAGAGAATATGAATTCGGAGCGAGACAGACCGGCTATTTCAGCGGCCTTTTCCTGGGATATGATCGCCATTTCGTACCACTTGACGGCAGCGGCAAGACGCAATTCCATCGTGAACTCTTTGGGGTCTTTGTGCAACGCCGAAAAAGCCCCTTCCGGCATATCAAGCTGCAATGCTATTGACATTGATGCCTCCTCTCCTCTTCATTATCTGCATTACCTGTGTACGTTATAGCAAGTATACACCAAACCAAAACTTAGGAAAACAGATATTTTTTGGTCCAATTTCATGAAACATATTATTCTATCGGCAGCGGGCAGCGTCGTATCCTCACTTTGTCCGCCACCGTAATAGCATGCTCCCGTTAATGGGGGTCGCTTCTTTATCCTTGCTCTACTTGTCAAGATCAAAAAAGTGACCCCATTTGCTTCCTTTTTCAGGCGTTGTTTTGCCTTTACACCTGATAAGTTTTGTTTTTGTGACGACGAGGTCTCCTAAATGGTTCCCTTCGTTATCATAAACGTCAAGTTCCATTCCCTTTCTGTCTTCAATTCCATTGTAACTTGCAAATCTTTGAGCGATACTTTCATGAGATACCCCATTTTAGATTAATAAAGTACAACGTTCAAGCTCACCGGCGGCTTCGCAACGCAGCGAAAAAGCCGTCCAGTGCAGCGCCTTGTTGGGCCGCTGTTCGTTGATCGCCAGGGTGGACCTTAATGCGAGTGAACCGGCAAACCGTCGTGGCTATGTTCCAGAATACGGTGGAACTCCTCGCCCAGCTCCTCAGATGGGTCAACGTGAACGATGACCGACGACAAGTACGTGAGGTGGTGCAACAATTCATGCTGCACCTCTTTGGCGATGGCGTGCGCTTCCACAACCGAAAGATGAGAGGCCACCGCCACGTTTAACTCCGCGTGCAGACGGTGACCTAACCAGCGGGCGCGAACATCGGTTACCTTCTCCACACCGCCCGCATGACCAGCGGCATCCCGGATCTCATCCACGATTTCCGGCTCCACACCATCCAGGGCGCGGGTGAAGACAGCCTTGCTCGACTGCCACACAATTTGCACGATGGCAAGCGTAATAAGCAATCCTACAATAGGGTCGGCCAAAGGATAACCGAGCCACATGCCGATGGCGCCGAACAGCACGGCCAAACTCGTCAAGCCGTCTACACGGGCGTGATACCCATCGGCAATCAGCGCAGCACTGTTGATTTCCTTACCCACCTTGATGCGGAGCAAAGCGACGGCCTCGTTGCCGAGAAAACCGACGACCGAAGCCACGGCGACCGCCCATAAATAGCCGACCGGCTGCGGGTGCAGTAATCGCTGCACGGCCTCGTAGCCCGTAAACGCTGCGCTCAGCGCAATGATGGCGACGATACTCATGCCGGCCAGGTCTTCGACGCGACCGTAGCCGTAGGTGAACTTTCTGTTCGGTTTCCAGCGCGAGAGCGCAAAGGCAATCCATAGCGGCACCGCCGTCGCCGCGTCCGCAACGTTGTGAATAGTGTCCGCAAGCAATGCTACGCTGCCTGACAGCCACACGACGACAATTTGAAAGAGGGCCGTTATAAACAAGCCAACAAAAGACCACTTGATGGCCCAGATGCCACGCTCAGACGTGGTAATAGACGGATCAATGACGCCGTGAGCATGGCCGTGTCCGTTGTGCCTGCCTTCACCATGCGAGTGATCATGGGGATGTCCATCGTGATCAAGTGCGTCAGATTTATCGTGCGAGTGTTCCATAGTTATCTCTCGAAAATTAGTTATCGGCGGACTTTATTGTGCGCCACCTTCTTCCTTCTCCGGTGAAAAAGAAGCGGATAACTTTCCCGTTATTTCTCCAGCTTCTTCAATGCATCCAGCATAAGCCTCTTGCCCTGTATCATCTTATTGACCAAGCACAGGTCTTCCGGGTGCAGCCTGAACCACTCGACCATATCGGTTAGTTCAAGGATCGGTGTTGCGCACGCCGTCCGAGGACCCTCTTGGACCGGCGCCGCTTTTCCCGGCTCTTGTTTTAAAGGATTTTTTTAAAGAGTTCTTCCTGGGCGGTCTCCATTGAGGGCTCGTGACCGGACAACATCCACTCGATGCTGAAATGATGCTTCAAGAAAATATTATACAGCGACTCAGCAGAAAGAGAACTACCCCTTGACCTTCTTCATCAGCCACGCCATGTTCTTGCCAAGGTTCTTCATGGTCTGCACACCTTCAGCGTCATTATTCACCTCGCCGGGCTGCCTTCCCATGCCGATGTTCCAGTAGCTTGATCCGGGAATGATCATTTCATTGATCGTGAAGAAATAATTGAGCGAGTTGAAAACATTGATCGCGCCTGCGCGCCTGCACGCGACCACGCCTGCACCTACCTTGCGCTTATACATGTCCACGTTCGCCCGGCCAACCATGCCGCTCCGCTCGATCAGCGCCTTCATCCCTGCCGAAACATCGGCAAAATAGGTGGGCGAGCCGAGCAGAATGCCGTCCGCTTCATCCATCTTCTGAATGCACTCGTTCATGATGTCCTTTTCCACGGCGCAGCGTTTATTTTTCCTTTCAAAGCACTGGTAGCAGGCAATGCATCCCTGGACCGGTTTTCCGGCCAGGGAATAAAGCTCGGTTTCGATACCTTCGGCCTTCAATTCATCCAGGACGAGGTTCAAGAGGATCGCCGTGTTCCCGTCTTTTCGCACGCTGCCGTTGAACGCAATGACCTTCATTCCTTACCTCCTCTTATCTCGCAAACAAAAATTCCCCCACCTACAACAGCAACAGTATAAACCAACCTGCAAGAATGAGGCGGAGGGTCTTTTTGAGCCGCACATCGAGATCGTAGTCGAGAATGCGCGATTTCAGGTTCAGCGCCTGCGCGTTATTTCTTAAAAACCGTCTTCAGTAATTCCGTCACCCGGGCGGCCGGGTCCTTCCGTATCTGCTGCTCCTCCTGGCCGACCATGGTAAAAAGACCGTCCAACGCCTTGGTCGCGACATAGTGGTCGAGGTCCACGACCTCGTTCTTCAAGAGCGGTATGGTCCTGGCCTTGTCCATCATTTCCTTGAACGACCGGGTCACGCCGACATCGTTCATGGCCGCGGTGACCAGCGGTTTAAAGGCGCCGTAGATGCGGTCAAAGGTCTTCGATTTGAGATAAGCGGTAGCCGCCGTATCGTTCCCGCGCAGGATAGCCACTGCATCAGGGATGGTCATCTCCTTCACCGCCGCAACAAAAAAATCAAGCGCCTGCGGCGCCGCCTTCTCGGCAGCGCGGTTCATAGTGAGAATGAATTGGTCGACGTACTTTCCCCGACCGGCCTTTCGCATGATTCTTTCCATCTTCTCGATCTTTTCCGGGGCCGCGATCCTGATCAGTTGGTTGCTGAAATACCCATCGACCTTCGAGACCGTGGTGACGCTGTTCCTGGCACCAACAGACAAAGCTTCTTTTAATCCCGCGGCGATGGTGCTCGCATCCAATTCGCCGGAGCCGCCTTTCCGGTCATGCAGCGCCTTTTCTATCCGGTCGCGGGGGCCGGCCTGCGCCGGGGAAGCAGCAAGCAGGCAGATGATGAGCACAAGGAGCGCCTGCGGAAACCAGCGAGTTTCTTCGCTCAACGAGCGTACTGGCAGGCTTGTCGGTGTTTTCATTCAGGCACCTCCGGTGAATAGGGGAATGTCGCCGAGGTCAAAGCCTGAATGCCGAACAGGACCAGCGAGGCCAGGCCCCAGACAAGGCCGACGACCACACCGGCATCCACAATACCGCGCCAGGGCTGGTCCAGCAGACGGACGAGCAACACGAGAATAATGATGCCAACAGTCACCGAAATGGACGTGATCTGCCTCCGGCGCGTGGCATGAAAAAAACCCAGACAGAAAAACGGTGCAAAGATGGCATGGGCAAGGCGTCCGTGCTGTTTAAGATAGCGGGCGCGGGCCGCAACGCGCGGCGAAAACCCCTGTTGGAACGCACGGTACCCTTCGACGTAGGCCATAAAAAAAACAACCAGTGCCAGGGTGACGGTATGATACCAGCGGAACTCGAATGAAAAAGCGCTGATTGCCATCGGCGACAGTCGATAGATGGCGCTTCCGAGCAAGAGAGCGACCCCTGCCAATCCCCACCATGCACCCAACGTCCTCTGCATTCCGTTCTGTCCCTTCTTTGAAAAATTGCGGTTACCACTCTGACAGCAGGTGAATCGCACTCTCTGCCCTTCCCGGTGTCGTTTTAACTCTACTGGAAATCCGGAAGCAGGTCAAGAAAAAGTCCAGTTCTCTATGAATACCGGTGCAAGCCATAAACAATGCGGGACGGCCATCAGAGCAGGCCGTCCCGTGACATGATAAAATTCGTCCAGCCATGCCTGCGCAGTATCACCGATTCAGCAACTGAGCGTTTTTCACCCTGCGATTCTTTCCGACAAACTTATTTATGGCACTTGGCGCAGTTCTTTGCTTCCTTCACGTCAAAGGTCTTTTCGCCATTGTGGCACTTGCCGCAAAAAGCACCCTTGGTCAACTTGCTCATATCCATTTTATAGGAACCCTGCGTCATCTGGAAAATCTGATAATGGCAACCCGTGCATTTCAACCCCTTGCCCTTCACATGGACATCGTGACTGAATACGACCGACGTTGCCCCTTTGGGCCGGAACGTAAGATCGCCCCCCCCAACCACCTGGGCCCCCACGTTAAAAGCCAGCATCATGCTGAGCATAAAACAGATAGCGAATATCTTTTTCATCACCCACCCCTCTCTGAAAAAAGATTTGAACACCCACGCCTGCAAAGTAACATAACAGAATTAAATTTAAACGGCAAATTAATCTGTCGTGAACATTGACCGCGTCATACTCGATCTCGCCGTCCCCCGGCGAACAGAGCTCAGACAGGTCAAATAAAGCCTGCTCTTACAGTTCAATCACGGTCCTTATGGTTCTTCTTGTCACGGCCCTTGCCACGACCGCGATCACGATCATCATCTTTGTCGTGTTTTCTTTTCTTTTTGCCGTGATCGTCCCAATGCCGCTCATGCTCCCAGGTCTTCCAGTTCTGTTTGACCTGCCCATAGGGCATGCGCTCGTGACCGGGAGGGACCCGTCTAAAATTCGGCGGCAAACCGATCAGAACGCCGGGGACCCGTTCTGCGCTCAGAGCCCTCCATGGGCCGTTGTATTCACGGGAAAAATACCAAAACCCGCCATGAGGACGGTACCAGGCGCCCTGATAGAAGACGATGTCCGCATCCACGTCAGGAGCAGCATACACATAGGTGCCCGGGATCAGGAACAGCGGCGGCGGCAGTGGAAGAAAGAGCCGCGGCAAAGGTATCCTGATAGTGACCTCGGCCCCGGCAGAGCTGCCGGCTGCAGAGAACAGGCCGGAACAGAAGAGGACGGCAACGAACACAACGATCGATCCGAAGCGATTCACCATGAACATTCTCCTTAATGAAAGTGACGAGCATCGTACTGCGGAGACAGGGGGCGGCAACGTTCGGTCTCAACCACAGGACGACGGCCAATACCCCTGACGTCGTGGCCATTATGCAGCGAATACGTCCGTAAGTCAAGACGATGTGTGGTCAGAGACGGCCGAGGTTATTTCAGTGTCAGCGAAGTAAGCTCCAAAAAGGTCAAGACCTTCGCTTTTCCGGACTGGGCGGCGACCACGGCAGCCTGCTCCCTGGTCTTGAATGCAATAATGCCGTATCCCTTGGGCGTTTTGATCTCCGGTCCATAGGCGAAGAACGCATTCTCGATACCAACAGACTCGCCGGTGATGTAGTCATGGACCCGCGCGTAGCTGTCAAAGGCCGACATTCTCATAGCGCATTCTCCTTCGCGCCAGAGCAGGGAGCACCCGATATCGTCGAATGCCATCGGTTCAATCCCCTCGGTCAGCGTAACGGAATACTTCATGTTCGCTTCTGATATATTCTTATTGCATTTGTTGCACCACGTGGGGGTTGCTTTTTCCGCAGCCGGAACAATGACCGGCAGTAGTACCATAAGCAGCACCAGCAAAGAAGCAAAACGATCCTTGAGCATGAGGAACCTCCTTAGCATAATACACAACACGGTTTTCAAACGTAGTCACTGAGCTACCCGCTGATTGCCTTCAACCCTGCCTGTTGACCTTCTCCAGTTTAACGCAGATCTTCTCGATCTCCGGTTCCGGGATCAAGAGAAGCAGCTCGGTGGGAGAGAATATGTTTGTCGAAGACCCGTTATCTGCAGGACGATATCCACCTTCACGAGTTTAACAGTATTTTCGGACAGATTCTACAGATATTTTCACATCAGGATTTCGTAAGAGCGATGCGGGAAACAGAAGCCAGGAAAGGCGTACAAGGATTCAGCTTCTGGGGCCAAATCGCAGGGAAGGCGGCTCTACGCAGGTTTTACTTGCCAAAGCGTACGAACTTCAGTAAGATTACTCAACGTGCTCACCATAACGCACCCCCCCCAATATGCCAAGTAAAATACTGCTCATCACGCCGCCCTTTACCCAACTGAACACACCCTATCCCGCATCGCCTTATTTGAAGGGCTTTCTCAGATCACAGGGACATGAGGTATTCCAAGCTGACCTCGGCATCGAATTGATCAACAGGATATTCACCAGGGACGGTTTTCTCAAGATATTCGCCGCCGCTAAGACAAGCAATAATCAGCTGTCACAGAACTCAATTCAGATCATCAATAATGAACGCTCCTATGTGCAGACCGTGGAGCTGGTCATGCATTTTCTGCAGTACCGGGACACGACACTTGCACAGCGCATATGCTCTGACAATTTCCTGCCAAGGGCCTCACGATTCAACCAACTGCCCGATCTGGAATGGTCCTTTGGAAGCACCGGGGTGAGCGACAAGGCCCGGTTCCTGGCAACGCTGTATATTGAAGATGTGGGAGATTTGATTAAAGACGGCGTTACCCCCTATTTCGGCTTCAGCCGGTATGCGGAAAAACTGGGTATGTCCGCTCATTCTTTTTCTTCAATAGACCAGGCCTTACAGCAGCCTCAGAATATCATCGAGACCTGGATGCTCGAATTGTTGAAGACACCTATCGAAGAGCAGCGGCCAGATGTCGTGGGGCTCACCATCCCCTTTCCCGGAAATCTCTATGCCGCGCTCAAATGCGGACAACATATCAAACAGAATTTCCCCCACATTAAAGTCATCGCCGGCGGCGGCTACATAAATACGGAACTGCGTGAGCTTTCCGAGCCTGCGGTCTTTAACTATGTAGACTTTATCACCCTGGACGATGGCGAACGTCCTTTGTTGAACATTCTGGATTTTCTTCGAGGAGAAAAAAAGGCCGGAGAGCTCACCAGGACGTTTACCAGAGTTGACCATGAAGTGAGCTATGTGAACAATGAAAAGGAAAATTGTATCTCGCATAAGGATATCGGCTGCCCGGACTACTCGGACCTCGCGCTCGACAAATACCTGTCGCTCATCGATCTTGCCAACCCCATGCACCGCCTCTGGAGCGACGGACGCTGGAACAAGCTAACGATAGCACACGGCTGCTACTGGCATAAATGTTCGTTCTGCGACACCTCCCTCGACTATATCCAGCGCTTCGATAGTGCTTCAGCAACCGTGCTGGTTGACAGGATCGAACGCATCGTCGCTCAAACTGGCCAGACCGGCTTTCATTTTGTCGATGAGGCCGCGCCGCCTGCCGCGTTGAAAGAACTGGCGCTGGAGCTCTTGAGAAGAAAGATCAGCATTTCCTGGTGGACCAATATCCGTTTTGAGAATGCTTTTACAGAGGACCTCTGCCGTCTGCTTGCGGCATCAGGCTGCATTGCTGTCACGGGCGGCTTGGAAACAGCCTCTGACAGGCTGCTACAGCTGATGAACAAAGGCGTGACCGTTCGCCAGGCGGCACAGGTATGCCGCAATTTGAGCAGCGCAGGAATCATGGTACATGCCTACCTGATGTACGGCTTCCCGACACAAACCGCACAGGAGACCGTTGACTCCCTTGAGATCATACGGCAGTTATTCGACCAGGGGCTCATCCAATCCGCCTTCTGGCACCGGTTCACCGCCACCATTCATAGCGACGTAGGGAGAAATCCGGCAAAATATCACTGCAAGATCGTTGAACGTCCTGCAGGCGGGTTTGCAAAGAATGACCTGCAGCATGAAGATCCAACCGGGTGCGACCACCAGGCATTTACGCAGGGTTTGAACAAAGCCGTTTACAACTTCATGCATGGTATTGGCACGGACCATCCGGTTGCCAATTGGTTCGACTTTAAGATCCCGGAAATATCGGTTAAAAAGAATCTCGTGAAACAGGCGATCAAACAGCCTCCGGTCTTGGATAGTGAACGTTGGAGATCCCGGCTGCTCTGGCTGGAAAACCAGCCTAAGCTCCTGCAGTCTTCGGCAACGAAGAGAGGCAAAGATGCCGGCACGAGCAAACTCGTTTTCCATACCCGTACAGAGACCTACACCGTAACTACTGATCCTGATACCGGTGATTGGCTCAATGACGTGTTTGATAGATTTATGTTGCAGAACACTGACTTCATAACTTTACAAGAATTGAAGACGAAATACGAAGCGCTCCTCCCCTCTCCTTTTGCGTCCTTTTTACGATCCAATGAATGGAAAACATTGCGAGAAAAAGGATTACTGCTGATCTGAATGGCGTGCCGGAGAAACTGGTAAACGTACAGAGCCTCGACGATCACGCGGCCGAGGAAACCGGTGCTTGCTGTCTAGCCTTGGGAGCACAAGCCTCCAAGCTCTGCACATATTTCAAATAATCTATTCCATATACTCGGATTATTGATTTTTAAAAAGAATCACCCGTTTTGCGGAATAGTCTATTCATT
>JANPMZ010000322.1:0-1974 GCA_031427195.1 Nitrospirota bacterium | reverse complement strand
GGCTACCTGTATTCACTTTCTCACACACTTGAATCTCGCTCCCATCATCACGCAGTACCAAGAGGACGGTCGAGCGATCCTCCATTGACCCTAACAACGACCGTGCCTTAGCTTGCTCACCCTCTTTCTTGCGAACAACGTTGGCCACAATCGCCTGTCCTCTTGAAGCTCCCTGATATTCGATTCGATAACGAACTGCAATCCCCTCTGACTTAACGAGTGCAGCACCACTGCTTAATAATGCGTGAGCAGTTAGGCCACCACCCTGGGCAGAGTGTTCATATGAACCTGAAGCAGAAAATGTAACTCCTGCAAAAGCAACATCCAAAATACATTCTGGCCCCTGCCAGCGGGTTGCAAGGTTCGTTGGCATTGGCCTTGCGACACCTCTGCCGAACTCTTTATAAAACTCACTTACCGGCTTTGCTTTTTTTTGGGCTTCCGCCTCTTTCGTATGCTCAATTTCAGGCAACCCCTTTAACCGACCGAGAGTACTACCAACATTTTGGTGAATGTCCTTGAGTTTAAGTGCTTCGTCACAAATTGCTTGAGCTTCAGACAAAAATCCAGCCTCAATGAGCTTATTTGCTAGATTGCTCATAGCAAGCGTTTCCCCCATCTTCTCCGACTTGCGATATGCATCGACCGACTTTGCTGGAAGTCCGATCTGATCAAAGGCTACACCCAAGTTATTCCAGGCAACGGCTGACCGTTCTGCATAGGGGATCCTTGCATAATGCATGGCCGCTAGTTCGTTACTCCCCTGATTTGCGTATTTGTAGGCGAGAGCGAAACGTGTATCCAGATCGGTAGGGTCTAGGTCAAGCAGACGTTCCATAGTTGCGGTTAGTATTTCGTCCTCGTTTGCCATCTCAGCTAGATTTCGCTCTGCTTGCAGCACCTCCGCCTCTCCCTTGCCAGCATCAGCACTCATCGACTTCATCCGCGCGATAAGCGCAAGTGCATCGGCCTTATTACCATCCAACTGATGAGCGCATGCAGCTTTTCCGAGTAGCTGGAGTTCATCAGAAATGTCTCCAGCCAAACCAGCCGCCTTCGTATACGTCACCGCTGCTTTTCCGAATTCCTCATACTTTTCATAGATACGTGCCAAATACATAGATATCTCACTATCGCCTTTGTCCTCAGCAGCAAGTTTTGTTAATTGCGAAAGCGAACCACCTTTCCCGTAAGCCAAATTCAAATACTCCGTATACGCTTCCCAGGATTTCCTGCTCTGCGCTTGTTTCCCCGATTCAGTCTGAATATATTGGTTGCTTATCGATTTTACTCCTGCGTAATCATCCAACAAGACGAAATACCTAAATGCGAATTCATAGTCAGCTCTCTTCCACTCTGGCTTAGGAGTCTTCCAATCATCGCCCGCTGCCATTTGCTTTGTATCCTTGTCATCGGGCGATGCTGCTTTCGACTCAACCTCACCCATAGCCGCTACCAACACCTTCGGACTCAAGGCTGAGATCATTTCAACAAGTTTGCCAAAGATTTTCTCCGGCGCATCTCGTTCAAATTCAATACGCTCCATATTTCCCTGTAGTCCACCGGACGACTTAATGCCTTGCTCAACGAGGAGAATGAGGTCGAGGCCGCGCCCTACTGCGAGGCCGATTTCTTGAATGATCCAGTCAGATGTCTTCCAGTCGAAGTCTTCTTCCCTGGCATTCAACCTATCTCGCGAAAAAAATGAATTTTTTAATGAGTTCGGGGCGATAGCGCGCTCCTTTTTTGTACAAATACCAATGAAGAGATTCTTATTTGAAAACAATCGCAGAACCTTTTCATCAATAACCCTTGGTTCAGCAGATTCCGCATGTTCCCAAGAGAAGTTTTGGTGAAGCTCGGCGAGTTGATCTAGGTATTTTGTAAACTTAGCGACGACCACAGCGTCGTCTTCAGAAAAACTGTGTCCTACAAACGCGCGATTTGGGTTCATGCCTGAGACTCCATGGCTAT
>JANPMZ010000321.1:0-3580 GCA_031427195.1 Nitrospirota bacterium | reverse complement strand
TTGTTCCGCGTCAACCGCCCTTTTATGATCAACAATCCTATCAACAAAAACATACGGTTGACACAGGCGCAAACACTATGATATGGTTACACAAATAACGTTCAAGGAGGCGGCAATGGGAAAGTTTAAACTAGTCATATTCATCGCAATCATGATGCTCTGCATCCTGCCCAGGCCTGGTCATGCGGCGGATGAGCTCTTTGACACGGCAGCCGCTACCGCGCTGGTGAATAAAGGTGTCGCAGACCTTGTGGTCGGCCGCTATGACGCTGCCATCGAGGCGCTCGAAGAATCGGTCGGTATCGATCCGCAGGCGCCGGCGTTCTACTATCTCGGCTATGCCTATTATATGAAGAGTAAAAAGGGCGACGGAGAGGACCGGACAAAAGCCATGGAGAATTTTGACAAGGCTTACGAACTGGACCCCAGCTTCACGCCGATAAAGATCAAAACCGACGAACCGGCTACAGCAGCGCCCGTGGCTCCGCAGTTGAAGTAACCTGCGCCCTGCCGGGCGTACCATGCAAAAAAGCCGGGGCTTCATGCCCCGGTTTTTTTGTGCTTCTGATTTCATCCGCTTTTATCAGAGGTTACTCAGCTCTTTCCGCTTTTTCCGTGTCCAAATACTCTCTAAAGGTCCAAGGTTACACGCTTATCGGCGCATCAGGTACAGCGACATTACCTTTCCCTCTACACCACCATGATCGTCACCTTCTCGATCGCACTGCCGACCACAAAGACCTTTATATTATTACTATCGGTGTCAGAGGGCGCCATAAAGAACCCCGTGTCTTCGGTGCCGTCCGGTTTAGTGAGGGTAAACCCTTTTTGCCAGGGGACCTCGCCGTCAATGAAACCGATGAGGGACTCCTTGTCCTTGAATTTGATGAACACCTTGCGTCCTTTGGAAGAGCTAACGCCGAAAGCCTTTTTATCGCGATACTCGCGGTCGCCTTCGAAGGTGCGGATAAAGAACAACGCTTTGAGCTCGTTGATCGGAATAATATGGTTCATCCCGCTCTCAGCTTCATCCAGAAAGACCATATCTGAATCGGCGGTAAAGTCCTTTACGTACCCCTTCAGCACCTTCCCGTTGTTGAACCTTGCCGCCACCCGTTCTTCGGTCCCCATCAACCACCTCCGAAATGGACCAGTATCCCCGCGGTACCGCGCTTTCAGGACGACCGCTTCCTGGTACCTGTCCTCTGCCTGCCACGATAGGTAACATTATAGCGCAATTGTTTCAAGGCGGTCAAAGCAATTCATCGAGCTCCGGCCTGCCCTGTTACTCATGTTCCGGATCCATGAGGGATATCATTCAGTCCACCTCTCATGGTACACGCATGGTACACGCAGGGTACACAACGTTTCATTGACTCAGTAGTTGAAGTATGGTAAATAAGAAGGAGGTTATTATCAGAGTCGGGAGAACGAGCAGAAGGTATCCATGCCCACAACACCCTTTACAACACTGCGATTCAAGATCGCGCTGTTCATCATTGTTCTGCTGCTGATCACTGCCGGCATCTTTTCCTTTCTTACGGTGCAGACCATGAATAGCCGCATCACCGACGAGGTCACCAAACGCGCAGAAGCGCTGTGTAAAAGCATGGCGGCACTTGCGCCTTACAGCATGCTTGCCGGCGACGTGCTGGGACTGGACAACATCGTTGCCAAAGTAAAAGGGGCCAATCCCGACGTTGAGTACGTGGCCGTAACCAACGCCGCCATGCGAACCGTAGCCCATACCCACGTGAAGGAGCGGGGCAATAAATTGACCCTGTCCCCGGGAGAGCTGGTCAGGCAAAACAGCGACGGCACCATGATCTATCTGTCGAGAAATGACTCAGACCTTTTTCTTGAGATCATAACGCCGGTCGTGTACAAGAACATATCCATGGGCAGCGTCGTCATCGGCATTAACAACTCCATGCTGCAGGCCGCCCGGACCGAAACACGCAAAAGGATACTCATGGGCTTCGCCGTCGTCATGCTCTTGGGCGCGGGATGCGTCGTCATCCTGTCGTCCGTGGTAGCGCGGCCCATCAAGGAACTGTCCCTTGGCGTTGAGGAGCTCAAAGCAGGCCGCCGAACAAAGCTCAGGGTCTATTCCCATGATGAGCTCGGCAAACTGACCGTGAGCTTCAACCAGATGACCGAAAAGATCACCCGGCAACAGGACCGGCTTAGCGCCTCTGCCGCAGAGCTGGAAGATTCCTACGTCTCCACGGTCAAAGTGCTCTCCGCGGCCATCGATGCGCGGGACCCTTACACGCTCGGCCATTCCACGCGGGTGGCGAAGTTCGCACGGCAGATCGGGGAGGCCTTCGGGTTCTCTCACGAAGAGTTGGAGGACCTCGAAGTCGCCAGCCTGTTCCATGACGTGGGCAAGCTCAAAACACCGGACGCCCTGCTGCACAAGGACGGCCCGCTGGACGCCCTGGAGCACCGCGAGGTCGCCAATCACAGCGAACATGGCGCGGCAATCCTGAGCCGTGCGCCGTCACTGCAAAAATACATCCCCGCGGTCCGGCACCACCATGAATGGTACAACGGAGAGGGCTATCCCGACAAGCTGCGCGGCGAGGATATTCCGCTGCACGCCGCCATTATCGCCGTTGCCGACTCTTTCGACGCCATGACCTCGGTCCGGCCTTACAAAAATTCCTTCTCTCGCGCTGACGCGCTTGAAGAACTGGCCCGCTGCTCGGGGACGCAGTTCAACCCGCAGGTCGTCGGGATCTTTCACAAGGTCCTTGATATGCAGCCCCTGCAGACAGATCCTTTTTCAAGGAGGGCCTGATCCATGCAAATCGACCGGCCGGCCCTATCGCTGGTGCTCTGCCTTTCGCTGACCGCGCTCATATCGTCCTGCGCCTCGTTCCACAGCAAACCCCGGGCGATCGCGGAAACCGTGAAGCAGGCGCAGTCGCAGGTCGCACTGGGTGAGTACAAAAAAGCACTCGCCCTCTATGCAGCCGCTGACAACAAATACGGATATGATGCCGCCCTGCAGCAGCAGTATGTCAGGATCGGCGACCGGATCAGGTCTACTGCTGATACAGCGTTTCAACAGGAGGTCTTCTCTCAAGCCGGAGGGATCTATCATATACTGCTGGAGAGCGGCATCACGGAAAGGAATTTCCAGAAACCCTTGTCCTTCGACACGGCCTATTTGCGCAGCCGGATCGGCTCATGTTCCAAGGCGCTTATGGATCTCGGGCTGGTAAAATATCGGGAGGATGATCTCGATGGGGCGTCTTCGATCTGGAACGAGGTCCTGACGTTCGACCCCGGGAACAAGGCGGTCACCAAAGCCCTGCAGACAACGAGTAAACAACGGAAAATGCTGAAGAGCATCGGTCCGGCATCAAAGTAAGCCCTTCCGCTCAAACCTTCCCCTGAAGCATCTTAGCATCTTACTACTCGCCGCCCCTGTATTCCGGTTCCACCTCCACTTCATAATTGACATACCTGCTATGAGAGTCTATATTATAGCTAAATAACTCGTGGAGGTTCCGCATGAAAACCGTAACTGCGCTTGTTCTGCGCAAAAAACTGGGCAGCGTTCTTAATTCCG